>NZ_RZTC01000118.1:0-18047 GCF_004023165.1 Mesorhizobium sp. M7A.F.Ca.MR.176.00.0.0
GATCGCGGTAGGCGGCGCCACCGGAGGCGCCGGTAGCCGGGCCGGCAGCCTGCACGCCGCCGTCGCCTTTCTGGCTGACATTCTGCATGACGCCGGTATCCGCGGCGATTTCCGAAAGCACCGCGTAGGGGTCGGCGAAGAGATGGTCGTCGGAGCGTTCCGCCTGCTGCGGCTCCTGCTTGTGGTCCGACGCTCCCGCGCCGGCATTGCCGTTCTGTCCGGCTTTGCTGGTCGCCTCTTGCGGATCGTCGGCCGTCAGCCCCATGGCGCGCGGACCGTCGCCGAGATCCTCCAAGCCCTTGCGGCTCGAATTGCGATCGACCAGCTTGACCGGGTTGAAGTAGCTGGCGACGGCTGCCTTGGTCTGCTCGTTCGCGGCGTTGATCAGCCACATGACCAGGAAGAAGCACATCATGGCCGTCATGAAGTCGGCGAAGGCGATCTTCCAGACGCCGCCATGGTGGGCCTCGTCATGGTCGTCATGGCTGCGCCGCACGATGATGATCTCGTGGCGGCCGTGGTCGGCGTCTGCGACGCTCATGCCAGGACCTCCGAGAGGACCGTCGACCATTCGGCCATGCGCGTCTCGAACACTGCTTCGTCGATGGCGACGGTCAGGTCGAAGCCTGGCGCCTCGACAAAATCGAGATTGGCGGCGCCGGGTCCGAGCGACGCCTTCAGCGTTTCGAACATCGAGAGCGGGCCGCGCACGACGATGCGCACCGCTTCGGCATCGCCGACCGCTTCGCGGATGGCGCCGGCCAATGCCTCGATCGCACGTTTCTGCAGATCGTCGCTGACGATGCCGCCGATGATGCGGGCGACCGTGGCGGCGACAAGTCCGGTGACGCGCGCCTCCATGGCATCGATGCGCAACGAGACCGCCTTGCCGACATCGTCGCCGAGGCTTTCGAGAAATATCCTTGCTTCCTCGGCATTGACCTGGCGTTCGGCTTCGAGCGCGGCGTCATGCGCAGCCGACAGGCGGACCTGCAGCGCTGCCTCCGCCTGGGCGACCGCCTCGGCGATCAGCGTGCCGATATCGGCCTGCGGCGCCGGCGTCTCGGGCTTGTGTTCGGGATCGATTGCTGCCCGGGACTGGCCGGCACGTTGCGCGCGCGTCCCGAAATCAGGCAGAAGGTCGAAGAGGGCTACGGAGGGCATGGTTTACACCGCCACTTCCCGGGCAGCCCATTTGCGCAGTATCTGCGCGGTGCGCTCCTCGTTGAGATCGACCATCCTGGCAAGCCTGTCCTGCGGCGCCGGCCGGATCTTCTGGCGAAGATCGTCGAGCGGCGTGGGGCCTGGGCGTGTGCCTGGCAAGGCCCCAATCGCGGCACTGTCGGTGGCCGCCATTGCCTCCGGCGTCGGCAGCGAGCGCTGGACGTCGTCGAAGCTGGGACCTGCCAGGGCCGGAGTAGCCTTTGCCGTCAGCGCCGCGGCCATCGGCCTCAGGCCGAAGAAGGCGACCAGGAACACCACGACGATGAAGGCACCGGCATTGATCATCGTGCCGGCATGCTGGCCGATCGAATCGAGCATTCCCGCCTGCGGGATCGCCTCGCCATCCAGGCCGTCGATGAACTCGACCGCCGAGACGTCGATGATGTCGCCGCGCTTTTCGTCAAGGCCGGTAGCGGACGTGACCATCTTCTGGATCTCGGCGACGCGCTTGGCGATCTGCTCCGGCGTGGCGTCCTTGCCGAGGATGGCCGTCAGCCGTTGCTGATTGACGACCACGGCAATCGACATCTTGGTGACGGTGTAACCGTTGGAGACCGTGGCGATCTTCTTGGAATTGATCTCGTAGTTGGTGATCTCTTCCCTGCGGTCGTTCTGCGAGGAGGATTGCGGACCATCGGTGGCGGTTGCCTGGGTCTCGGGCAGGTTCTGCTCGACGCTGGCCGGAGTGGAAGCCTGCTTCTGGTTGTTGTTCTCGTTGGCCCGCACCGACTGCACCGAGCGTTCGACGCGGGAATTCGGATCGAAGATGGTCTCTTCCGTCTGGCGGGTGTCGGTGTTGACCTCGGCCTTGACGCTGGCGCGGAAATTGTCGGGGCCGAGATAGGCCGTCAGCGCACGGCGGATGTTGTCTCCGATCTGCGCCTCGACGGTCTGCTCGACGCCGAGCGTGCGGGCGGCGCTGGTGTTGGAAGGATCGTCGCCCGCGGCCAGCAGATTGCCGCTGGAATCGAGAACAGTCACCTTGTCTGCCGACAGGCCGGGAACGGCGGCGGCGACGAGATGGCGGATCGACATGGCGCTCTTCTCGGCGTCGATGCCGGCGTAGCGGATGACCACGGAGGCCGAGGGCTGCTGCTCGTCGCGCCGGAAATTGGCGCGTTCGGACATGACGATGTGGACCCGCGCAGCCTTGATGCCCGATATGGACTGGATGGTGCGGGCGATCTCGCCTTCCAGCGCCCGCACGCGGGTGATCTGCTGCATGAAGGAGGTGAGGCCGAGCGAGCCAACATTGTCGAACAATTCGTAGCCGGCATTGGCGCTGGTCGGCAGACCCTTTTCGGCAAGCAGCATGCGGGCCTGAGCGGTGGTGCCGGCCGGCACCAGAACCGAGGTTCCATCGGCGCCGACATCGAAGCCGATGCCGGCTTCGCCCAGCACCAGGCCGATCTGGTTCACGTCGGCGCGGTCTAGTCCCACATAGAGCGTGTCATAGGCGGGGCGGTTGAGATAGACCGAGGCGATGCCGATGACGCCCATCACCAGAACGGCGATGCCCGCCAGCATGGCGAGGCGCTTCACGCCAAACCCGCGGAGATTCGAGATGATGCTCTGGATCTGTTCCGGCACGGTTCAACGACTCCCAGCATGATTGTCCGCCGGAACTCTAGTCTTCGAAGCTTGTGCGAAAATGAAATCGGGCCGCGCTGGCGGTGCGGCCCGATTATCTGATGGGAAGGTGGGCGCCGGTGGCGCCCGTGATCAGCTCTTGAACAGAGACAGGATCGACTGCGAGGCGCTGTTGGCGATCGACAGCGCTTGAACGCCGAGCTGCTGCTGAACCTGCAGTGCCTGGAGCCGGGTCGATTCCTTGTTCATGTCGGCATCGACAAGCTGGCCGACGCCGCGGTCGATGGAGTCCATCAAACTCTGGGTGAAGGTCTTCTGCAGGTCGATGCTGCTCTTGGCCGAACCGAGGATGGTGGCGGAGTCGGTCAGCTGGGCCATGACGTTATCGATCCTGTTCACCATCTGCGTGATGATGTCGTCGGTAATGCCTGGTGCCGTGATATCGAGGTTGTAGGCGGAGATATTGTCGACCTTGGCGACCGCTCCCGCCGCTGTCTGGCCGGCGGTGTTCGCGGCGATGTCCGTTCCTCCGCCCGCGATCACGCCCGCATAGGCGTTGTCGTACAGGGTCTGGGCGGCGCCCGTGGAATAGATGGACGTCTGGCGATCGAGGGTTCCGTAATTCTTGACCTCGGCGGCGAGGCCGTAGTCGAAAAGCTTGGTGCTCTCGACATCGATATCGATCGTCCCGATCGAGATGGCGCCGGATGAGGAACGATTGAATGAGGACACGATCTGGGAGTCGGGCTGGACGCCGTCATTGGCGGCCGCAACCTGCTTTGAGGTCACCGCTAGGAAGTTCGAGCCTGAAAAGGTGGCCGCATCGGCGAACGACTTCATCTGCGCCTGAAGCGCTTTGATCTCGGTCTGCGTCTTTGCCTTGGCTGCGTCCGTCTGGCCGACGGTCGAAAGCAGCTTGGTCTTGATCTGGCCGATCGTTGTCAGCACATTGTTCATGCCGGTGTAGGCGGTGTCGACTTTCGAGGCGCCGAGGCCGAGTGCATCCTGCACCGTCGACAGGGCCTGGTTGTCGGAGCGCATCGTGGTGGCGATCGACCAGTAGGCGGCGTTGTCCGAGGCTTGCGAGACACGGTAGCCAGTCGATATGCGGGCCTGTGTCTGCTCGAGTGACTTGTTGGTGGCGCTGAGGCTTTGAAGCGCGGTTAACGCCGCGGCGTTGGTCATGATACTCGCCAAGAAAGTCGCTCCTTCTCAAAGGCCGGCATGCTCAGACATGCCGGATAGGCCTGCTTCAACCGTGGTATCGTGCCAGTAGGGCCGATTCGCCAACCGTTGTAACCTATTGGTTAACCATAATTAGCGGGACATGGTTAACAGCCTGTTAAACGCGGCCTTTCGAGAGTTAACGACAGAGCGTTGCGCGCGGTCCGAGCAAACGAAATCGGGCCGCGCTTTTGGCGCGGCCCGATTTTAGTGCAAGTTGGCGGATGCGATTAGCCGCGGAAGAGCGACAGGATCGACTGCGACGAACCGTTGGCGATCGACAGCGCCTGGATGCCGAGCTGCTGCTGGACCTGCAGGGCCTGGAGACGGGTCGATTCCTTGTTCATGTCGGCATCGACGAGCTGGCCGACACCGCGATCGATGGAGTCCATCAGGTTCGAGGTGAAGGTCTTCTGCAGGTCGATACTGCTCTTGGCGGCGCCGAGCGTGGTGGCGGCGTTGGTCATGGCCTTGAGCGCGGCATCGACGACGTTCATCTGCTGCGCGATCTGGCTATCGCTGGCGGCCGTGCCACCCGAGAAGATAGTCAGCGAGGCAACCGAATAGGTGTCGGTAACCGCTGCGGCAGCGCCCAACGTCGGTGCCGAGGCCGTGGCAACAGCAGCGCCCGTGGTGCCGAGGCGGGCCGTGTCGAGAATGCCCTTGGCGGTTGGTGCCGCGCCGGCATCGTACAGCTTGATGCTTTCCACATTGACATCGATCGTCGAGATCGAAGCCGCGCCGGTCGCGTCGCGGTTGAAGGCCGAAACAATCTTCACGTCGGCCGCGGTGCCTGTCGCAGTGGACACCGAAAGCATGTTGGTGCCGGAGAAGGTGGCGCCATCGGCGTAGGCCTTCAACTGGTTCTGAAGGGCGGCGATTTCGACCTGGGTCTTTTCCTTGGAGGCGTCCGTCTGGCCGTAGGACGCGACCAGCTTGGTCTTGATCTGGTTGATCGTATCGATCGCGCTACTCATGCCGGTATAGGCTGTGTCGACCTTAGAGGCGCCGAGGCCGAGAGCGTCCGAAACGGTGGACATTGCCTGGTTGTCGGAGCGCATCGTCGTGGCGATCGACCAGTAAGCGGCGTTGTCCGAAGCCTGCGAGACCTTGTAGCCGGTCGAGATGCGGGCCTGGGTGTCGGTGAGGGATTTGCTGGTGGCGTTGAGGCTCTGCAGGGCCGTCAATGCGGCGCTGTTCGTCATGATGCTGGACATGGTACTCGGACCTTGATTTTACAGGTATTTTTTACATACCGGCTCTACCGGTATGACGGTGCGGCATCATGCCCATGATCTCTCAAAATCGATCACCCGCCATCTGCGAGCGAATATGCGGGCAAGTCCCTACCAAAGGGCTAAACCGGACGGTTAATCGAAAATATATTGCTGGGATTTCGAGCCGGCGCCGCAGGGTCAGTTGAAGGAGCGCACCAGGCTGCCGACAAGCAGGTTCCAGCCGTCGATCAGGACGAAGAACAGGATCTTGAACGGCAGCGACACCACTGTCGGCGGCAGCATCATCATGCCCATCGCCATTGTGATGGTGGCGACGATCAGGTCGATGACCAGGAATGGCAGCACGATCAGGAAGCCGATCTCGAAACCGCGCCGGATCTCCGAGATCATGAAGGCCGGCACCAGGATGCGCAGGTCGACGGTGTCACGCGAAACGGTCTGTCCGCGCTCGCGGGCAAGGTCGGCGAAGAGGTCGAAATCCTTGTCACGCACATTGTGCAGCATGAAGGTGCGGAACGGGTCTGAAATCTTGTCGAAGGCTTCGGTCTGGGTGATCTGGTTGTCCATCAGCGGCTTGACGCCGGTGTTCCAGGCCTGATCGAAGGTCGGCGCCATGACGTAGAACGTCATGAACAGCGACAGCGAAATCAGGATGAGGTTCGCCGGTGTCGACTGCAGGCCGATTCCGGCGCGCAGGATCGAGAAGGCGATGACGAAACGAGTGAAGCTGGTCACCATGATCAGCAGGCCTGGCGCCACCGACAGAACGGTCAGCAGGCCGAACATCTGGATGATGTAGCCTACGGTGGTGCCGTCGGCCTTGCCGATACCGCCGAGATCGAGTTGCTGCGCCGTCGCGACGGACGTTGCGGCCGCGATCATCGCCGTGGCGAGAAGGAACTTTCTCATTCGAGCAGCAATGTCCTGATGAGTACCTGTTTGGCGTGACCCTGGCTGCGGATCGCGGCGCGTTCTTCGAGGTCGGCCTTCAGGTGCTGGTAGCCGCTGGCCCCCTCGATCTGATGCATCTTCAACGTGCGCACCAGGGCCAGAAGGTCCTGGTGGATGTCATCAGACATTGCCTGTGGCTGCGGCGCGTCATAGACGATGGACACCTCCATCCTGATCCATGTGCCGGCAGGCGAGGCGATGTTGGTGGTGATCGGCGCCAGCACGACAAGCATCGGGCCCAGGCCTGGCTGCTCGGCCGCGGTGGGCTGCATGATCTTGCCTTCGTTCTCAGGCGCGACCGGTACCGACGCCGGTGCGCCGACGCCTTTGAGATAACCGCCGGACATCCAGCCCATGCCAATGGCGGCCGCCGTCACAAGCAGCAGCAGGCCGGCCTGGATAGCAGGGGAGGGACCCTTGCGTGGCTGAACCTGTTCGATATTTGCCACGGCGCCCTGCTCCGATCCTAGAACGGAAGAACCTGGTCGAGAATCTGCTGGCCGTAGGCAGGCTGCTGGACCTCGGTGATGCGACCGCGTCCGCCGTAGGAGATGCGAGCCTCGGCGATACGTTCGTAGGGGATGGTGTTTTCGGCGCCGATATCGGCCGGCCGCACGATGCCGGCGAGCGTCAGCACCCTGAGCTCGGCGTTGACGCGCACTTCCTGCGATCCGGTGATCATCAGATTGCCGTTGGGAAGCACATCGGTGACGATCGCCGCGACATTGAGCTCAAGCGTCTCCGAGCGCTTGATCTCGCCGTCGGCAGTCGTGTCCGTGGTGGAGCTGAGAGCCCCAGCGCCCTTGCCGGCGGTGCTCCACTTGTCCCACTGCGCGCTGAGGTCGTAACCGAGTTTGCGATTGGCGGTGCGGCTCCTGTCGTTCTGGTTCTTGAAGTTGGCCCGATCGTTGATCTTGATCTTGACCGTCAGGATGTCGCCCTGGGACAGCGCCCGCGGGTCGGTGAACAGCCGGCTCTGGCGGTCGTCCCACAACGAGAATTTCTTGATTGGCGCGGGCGGCGTTTGCGGATAGCGATAGAGGGAGCCGGTACTGACGCCATCGATGCCGGAGCCGACCGGGGACAGAGCCGGCTCCCTGCCGACCTCCTTGAGGTTGGTTCCGCAACCCGACAGTACGGTGACCGCGCACAGGACAAGCATTTTCCGGATCATGACGGATCTACCCTTCGGGCTGCGCTGGCCATAATGCCGGTGAGCGTCGCCGCCGCCTTCTGGTCCATTTCGTTGAGGATGACGCTCGCCTTGCGTGAATCGAGCTTCATCAATATGGCCGCAGCCAGATCGGCGTTGACGATGGCCAGCCGCTCGGCGGCGGCGTCGGGCTTCATGCCGGCGTAGATCTGGACGACGCCGTCCTCTGCCCGGGCCAGGAAAACCTCGCGTCGCTTCAGCCAGGTCTCGTACTCGGCTTTCTTTGCATCGAGCGCTTTCATGCGCTCGTCAATGCCGGCCTGGAGCTGCTTCAGTTCCTCCGCCTGCAGGACATAGCGGCGGTCGCGGGCGGCGTCGGCGATGTTTGAGCAGAAGCGCTCGATCTCGCTTTGGTCCGGCGCCTTTTCCCGCGTCAATTGCTGCGGCGCCGCGGCCACCGGTGCTCCCGGCAGGACCTGGCGGACCGTCTCCTCGCCGCGCGCAGTGTCGCCGGCAAAGGGCAACGTCGCGAGAATGGCGGTCGCGAGCAGGATCGCAGCGGTGCGGTGTCTTTCGTGGTGTGAGAAAAAGCGCGTCATCGGCATCGCCTATTGCAGAACCAGGTCGGCCTGCAGGGCACCGGCCGATTTGATGCCCTGCAGAATGGCGATGATGCCATCCGGCTTGACGCCGAGGCGATTGAGGCCGGAAACGAGGGTCTGGAGATCGGGTCCGTCAAGCACGGCAACGCGGGCGTCGGGCCGGCTGGCGTCGATGGCGGTGAATGGTTCGATGGCGGTCTCGCCCTTGGAGAAGGGCTCGGGCTGGACGATGCGCGGCGCTTCGGTGATGCGCACGGTGAGCGTGCCGTGGCTGATGGCGACACGTGAGATCTTGACGTCATTGCCGATGACGATGGTGCCGGTGCGCTCGTCGATCACGACACGGGCCGGCGTGTCGGATTCGACCACCAGATTCTCGATTTCGGCATAGAAGCGCGCCGCCGAGACACCCTTCGGCCTTCTGATCTGCACGGTGCGAGAATCGCGCTCGGCCGCCACCCGCATGCCGAAGCGCTGGCCGGTGTAGTCGTTGATGGCGTCCGCGATGCGGATAGCGGTCGAGAAATCGGGATTGCGCAGTTGCAGCGTCAGGATCGCCTGATCGTCGAATTCGGCCTGGACGGCACGCTCGACGATGGCGCCGTTCGGCACGCGGCCGGAGGTCGGCACGCCTTGCGTCAGCTGCTCGGCCTGTCCCTGGGCGGTAAAGCCGGACACGATGACCGAGCCCTGGCCGACGGCATAGATCTCGCCGTCCGCCGCCTTCAGCGGCGTCATGATCAGCGTGCCGCCGGAAAGCGAGGTCGCGTCGCCCATCGAGGAGACGTCGATGTCGATGCGGGCGCCCGATTGCACGTAGGGCGGCATGTTGGCGGTGACGATGACGGCGGCGACATTCTTGGCACGCGCACTGCCGCCTTCGGTGGCGATGCCGAGATTTTCGAGCATCGCGCGGATCGACTGTTCGGTGAATGGCGAGTTGCGCAGGCTGTCGCCCGATCCGGCAAGGCCGATGACCAGGCCGTAGCCGACGAGCTGATTGTCGCGCGAACTCTGCAGCTGGGCGATGTCCTTGATGCGCGCGGCCACCTGGCCCGGCGGCAGCGAACTCGGCCCGGTCGAAACCCGGAACATGCGGCTGGTGGTGGCCGGATCATATTCGGGATCGTTGTAGACGCCGCCATTCTTGGCGGCGAGCTCGCGCTTGGCCTTCGACGTCAGGCCATCGGCCAGCGCCGGCTGCAGGCCAAGCACGGCTGCCAGTATCAGGCTAAGCCCGCGCATCATGAAGCGCTGACCTGGATGGTTCCGTCCGCCATCACCGTGCCGGACAGGATTTTGCCGCTGTCGATGTTGCGAACCTTGACGAGGTCGCCCGCAGCTCCCGGCTGCAGCGTCACGGCGGTGGCCGAGATCGTCAGCCCGCCGGCGATGAAGAAGATCTGCACGGAAGCACCCTGTTCGACCAGCCAGGCCTCGCGGATGGCGGTGGAAGGAATGTAGCGGCCGGGCAGCAGCGTGCGCTTGGCGACCTTGCCATCCAGTTCTTCGGCTCGCGTGGCGACCGCCTCCGGCTTGTGCTTGCCGACGATAAGGGTGACCTGTTTCAGGGCAGCCAGGTTGATGGTCTCGCCGGGATAGATTACCCGGCTCGGAATAAGCACCACCTCGCCGCCAGCTTGATTGCTGGCGATCCGGCTGGCCGATTGGTTGGCCGACTCCTGGGCAAAAGCCGGCATCGTGCCGGTCACCAGCGCAAGGATGAGCGCGGTGCGGCGGAATGCGGACAGAAGGCCGGGCGTCGACATCATGCGTTACCTGATGTTCTTGGAGACCACGGAGGCCATGTCGTCGGCGGCCTGAATGACCTTGGAGTTCATCTCATAAGCGCGCTGCGCCGAGATCAGTTCGGTGATTTCCTTGACCGGGTCGACGTTGGAGGCTTCGAGATAGCCCTGCTGGATGGTGGCAAAGCCGGGATCGCCCGGCACGCCGACATTCGCCGGCCCCGAAGCCGTGGTTTCCTGGAACAGATTGTCGCCGAGCGGCGCCAGGCCGGCCTCGTTGGCGAAGTTGGCGATCTGAAGCTGCCCGAGGTTCTGCAGGTCGGTCTGGCCGTCGATGCGGGCGAAGACCTGGCCGGTCTTGTTGACGATGACCTCGACGGCATCCACGGGAACATTGATTGCCGGAATGACGGCAGCGCCGTCGACCGTCACGAGTTGGCCGGTGGCGTTGGTGTTGAAAGCTCCGGCGCGGCTGTAGAGCGTGCCGCCGTCGGCACCCTCGATCTGAAACCAGCCCCTGCCGGTCAGCGCCAGGTCGAAACTGTTGCCGGTGCTGGTCAGTTCGCCCTGGGTGTGCACGTTGCGCACGGCCGTCGTCTTGACGCCGAGGCCGATCGAGACGCCCTCCGGCACCAGCGAGGCGTTGGAGCGGTTGGGCACGCCTTGTGTGCGGTCGACCTGATAGAGCAGGTCGGAGAATTCGGCACGGGCGCGCTTGTAGCCGGTGGTGTTGATGTTGGCGATGTTGTTGGCGATGACTTCCAGATTTGTCTGCTGGGCATTCATGCCGGTGGCGGCGATGGCGAGTGCTTTCATGGCGGAATTCCTCAGATGCCCATTCGACTGACTTCGAGATAGGCGGAAACCACCTTGTCGCGTATGGCGACGGCGGTCTGAAGCGCCTGCTGCGCGCTCATCACGGCGTCGACCACCTGACGGGTGTCGGCGTCGCCCTTGAGCGCCTGCAACGATACCTGCTCGGCATTCTGCAGCGTGTTCACGGTCTTGGAGGCTGCCTGGCTCAGCGCCTCGGCGAAGGAGGTGCCGATGGTGCCGCCGGCCGAAGGTGTCGCACCGCCCTGGAGCAGGCTTGTGGCCGTGTCGTCGCCGCCGATCGACGGCTTGAACTGAAGCGCTCCGATACCGCTGATCATTACTGGTTCCTCATCAGGTCGATGGTCATGGAAATCAGGTCGCGGGCCTGCTTGACCACCTGAAGGTTGGCCTCGTAGGAGCGATTGGCCTCGGTCATGTCGGCCATTTCGATCAGCACGTTGACGTTGGGCATCTTGACGTAGCCCTTCTCGTCGGCGGCCTCGTTGCCGGGCTGGAACTCGACTGGAAAGTCACTGGGATCTCGATCGATCGAGTTCACTGCAACCGTTGAACTGCCGGAGGCCCGGTCAAGCTCAGAGACGAAGCTGATGGTCTTGCGGCGATAAGGATCGGAGCCGGGCGCGGTGCCGGTCGACTGGGCGTTGGCGAGGTTTTCGGAAACCACGCGCAGGCGCTCCGACTGGGCGCCGAGGCCGGATGCTGCGACTTTGAGGGCTGCGGTCAGTGCGTCCATGGTCAGCTCTTCACCGCCATCATCATCATCGTATGAAACGCCTTGACGATCGCTGTGTTGAGCTCGAAGGAGCGGCGCACCTCGCCGGCTTTCAGCAACTGGTCTTCCAGAACGACCGAGTTCTTGGACGGCATGACGACGCCGTCATTCTCCTGCGGCTTGATGGTGAAGCCGGCATTGGTCGCTGCATTGCCGAGATGGCCGGCCTGGGTCGCCTGCAGCGATACGGCTGCGCGGTCGAGCACCTTTTCGAATGGCTCGACATCGTTTGCCGTATAGCCTGGCGTGTTGGCATTGGCGATGTTGCCGGCGACTGCCGACTGGCGCACGGCCAGCCATTGCGCTTGCTTGGCGGCGAGGTCGAAAAGGGAAACGGGCTCCATGGGAATCTCCGAGCAGGTACCCAGAGACTAGGCCGCCAGTCTTGCGCGGGCCTTGCGGATGGCGGGAGCCGGAGATCGTTTATCTGGAGAGTTCGATCACCCGGTCGGCACTGGTGACCATGACCCATTTGCCGTTGCGCTGCTCGATGGAGGACACCTGGCTGGAGTCAGGCAGTATCGAGCCGCGCTGGACGATCCAGAGGCCAGCGTCGTCCTGGATCATGGCACGGCCGTTGGCGACATGAACCATGCGGAATTTCGCCGCGTCGGCCGGAAACGGTTGCTCGTCGGGTGCGGCTGCGGGATTGGCATCGTCCCGCACCGTCCCCGTGGCAAGAAGATCGAGATTGGCCGCGGGAATATCCTTTGCCGTCAGCGGCGCGCTGCGTTGCGCGACCACGCCGCCGCCCGCTCGCCCGGAATTAGAGCCGGTACCGCCGAACTTCATCGCCTGGACGCCAAACTGGTCCTGGTTGAAGAAGATGTACCAGGGAAACAGGGCGCAGATCAGGCCGAGCGTGATGCCGAGCGCGGCTATGACGAAATCGCTGCGTCGGTCGGACGTCTTCTTCAGCCGGGGAAACGGTGCCTTTGGCGGCTGCGGCCATTCGGTGCGCGGGAACAGCCCGTCGATCAGCGAGTCGCGGCTGGCCTGCGTCATCTCGGCAGCCACCGCCTGGGGAGCCCGGGGCAGAGCGGGTTCGACGGGCCTGGCCAGATCATGATCGGCTTTGCCAGCCCGTGGCAGGATTGGCTTGACGGCTCTGGCCAGAACGGCCTCGGCTTTCGCTGCGATGGCACGGGCGGCCTGTGCCTTGGCAGTTCTCGCTTCGTCCGCCTCGGCTTGCTCCGCGGCATTGGCCTCGGCGATCATGTCGCGCAGGATGCGCTCGGTATATTCGCGTTCAGTCTCCGGCATCGGCGTTCAGCTTGCTCTTGAGGTGGCGGGCGAGATCGGAGAAAGGGTCGGCCGACGGGCGATCCTTCGGCGCTTGCGTCAGCGCCTCATAGATCAGCGGCACCTGGCGCACGGCGATGTCGAGTTCGGCATCGACGCCGCCCTGATAGGCCCCGAGCAACCGGATATCGCGCGTGTCCTCGAAGCGCGAGATCATCGACTTCAGCCTTGTCACCAGCGCGCGCTGTTCGACGCTCCAGGCCTTTCCGGCCAACCGCGATATGGACGACAGCGGATTGACGGGGGGATAGCGACCCTGTTCGGCGATCGTGCGATCAAGCACGACATGGCCGTCGAGGATGCCGCGCACGGAATCGGCGACCGGGTCGTTGTGGTCGTCACCGTCGACCAGCACGGAAATGATGGCGGTGATCGATCCCCTACCTTCAACTCCGGGGCCTTCCGTACCCGGCCCGGCGCGTTCGAGCAGCTTCGGCAGTTCGGTGAACACTGAGGCCGGGTAGCCGCGGGCGACCGGCGGCTCGCCGGTACCCGTCGCCACCTCACGCAGGGCGTGAGCGAAGCGGGTGATCGAATCCAGGACCAGCAAAACGCGATGCCCCTGGTCCCGAAAATGCTCGGCGACGCGCATGGCGGTGTCCGGCGCACGCCGGCGCATCATGGCGCTTTCGTCGCTGGTGGCGACGACGGCGACGGTCTTGGCCATGCTGTCGCCGATCGTGTCCTCGAGGAATTCACGGACTTCGCGGCCGCGTTCGCCGATGAGCGCCACCACGACGGTATCGAATGCGTCGGCGCCGGCGAGCATGGCAAGCAGCGTCGACTTGCCGACGCCGGAGCCGGCGAAGATACCGAGGCGCTGGCCGAAGCAGAGCGGCGTGAAGATGTCGATGACCTTGACGCCAGTCATGAAGGCAGTGCCGACGCGTTGCCGCGCCATGGCTCCCGGCGTCGTCTGGGCGCCTCGCGATGTGTCATCTCCCCGGGCGAGCGGCGGGCCGCCATCGATCGCCCTGGTGAGTGCGTCGATGGTGCGGCCGCGCCACGAGGCATGCGGCGCCACCACGAGTGGACCGCGGCGGAACACGGCATCACCGATGCCGGAATCGGCGCTGCGTTCGAAGGGCGCGACGACGGCCTCGTCGCGGCCGATCTTGACGATCTCGCCGCGGCGCGCACCGGCATCGCCGCGCTGCTCGACGATGTCGCCCAGTCTGGCGAAGCCGGAAAGGCCGTGCACCTTGTAGTGCGTGGGGGTGACTTCGATGACGCGGCCGCCGCGCTTGAGCAGGGCCTCGGCGTCGCCGAAACGCCGCCAGACCCGTTCCAGCGCGGCAAGCCGGTCTTCCGGCGCCGGCTGGAGTTGTCTTTCGAGTGCGCGCAGGGATGGCTGGTCGAGCGACATGGATTATTTCGAGCCGAGCGTCTTGATCGCCTCGTCGGTGGAGGAGTCGGTCTGCCGCATCAGGGCGGCGGTGTTCTCGAAGGCGCGCTGGACCATGATCAGCCGGGTGATCTCCAGCACCGGATTGACATTGGACTCTTCGAGAAAACCCTGGGCAACGCCGACATCGGAGCGGTCGGTGACAGGCTCCGGGGTGCGTGCCGGAACGATGCCGGAATTGCCGTAGCGGACGAAGTTCGGGCCTGGATCGAAATTGTAGAGACCGATCGAGCCGACAAGCTGATCGTTCTGGCGCAACGAACCATCGGCCCCGGCCTTGGGCGGACCGTTGCGGGGGTCAAGCTGGATCGGCGAGCCGCCCGCATCGAGCACCGGGTGGCCCTCGAGCGACATCAGCTCGCCGTTCTCGTTCATCGAAAAGCGTCCGTCGCGGGTCATGACGGTGCCGACCGGCGTCTCTATGGCGAACCAGGCATCGCCCTGGACGGCGAAATCGAAGGGATTGCCGGTCTCGCTCAAGGCACCGTGGGCGCCGGAAAGGTAGGTCTTGCCCGGAGAGGCGAAGGATACCGATTTCTGCCCGGTGCCGGAGACGACGTCCTCGAACTTCACGCCGGTGGCGCGAAAGCCGATCGTCGAGGCGTTGGCGACGTTGTCGGCGATGGTGTCGAGGCGCCGCTCGAGCGCGATCTGCGACGAAAGGGCGACGTACAGGCTGTCCCGCATGATGGTCTCAGAATCTCAGTTTCTGCATGGCCATCATCAGGTCGGTGGAGATGCCGACTGTGAGTGGCTGCGCAAACAGCACGCTGACCGAGGTGACGGCCGATGAAGTCGGGTGGTTGATCTCGTACATGCTGGTGAAGCGCGTCAGGAACTTGCCGAGTTTCTCGGGGTCGGAGAAATCCGAGATGTCGAGTTTTTGCTCGAACAGCTGCGCCTGCTTGTCGACATCGGCGGTGGCGAAGGAATCGGGCAGGCCGAGCACGGTGCGCACGACACTGGCAAGCGCGGTGTCGGCCAGCACGTCATACCAGCTGGTGATGGTTGGGGCCTTGCGATCGAAATAAAGCGCCAGCCGCACGCCCTGGTTGGTCTGACCGGCATTCTCTTCGAGGGTCTGGCGCATGTATTTGTCGACGGTCGGCTGCTGCGCCGGATTGATGGTGGTGGTGTTTTCGCCATAGGCTTCGAAGTTGAAGGCGGAGGCAAGCGCGGCATAGGTCTTGTCCGCCATCTTGTTGGCGACGCTGTCGGGGTCGCGGACGCCGCCCTGCAGAACCCGCTTGATGAGGTCCTTGTCCTCCGTCGCTGAATCGAGGCCGAATGACGCCAGCGCGTATGTGTAGAGCCGGTTGTTCGACATCAGATCGTCGACCGACTTCACCTTGGTGATGTTGGCGAGATAGTATGTCGTCTCGCCCTTCACATAGGCCGAATCCGGATCGAGGCCGGCGATTTTCGCCTGCGTGGCGTAGTTCTTGGTCACCATCTGCTGCGTCTTGTTGTAGATGGTCGCATCGGCGCCGTTGGCGGCGAAGTTGAAGGCGCTGACGAATTCGGCGTAGCGCTTGTCGGTCAGCTTGTTGGCGAAGCTGTCGGGATCGGAGACGCCTTCCTTGAGTGCCTTGACCATGAACGCCTTGGCATAGTCCATGTCCTCCAGCCCGTAGGCTTTCATGGCATATTTGAATAAACGGTCGTTTTTGACGAAATCGTCGATCGATTTCACCTTGGTGATGTTGGCGAGATAATATTTGGTGTCGCGATCAACCACGGGCTGCTGCTCGATCCTGTCGATCGATTTTGAAATGTCCTTGGTGATGAGCTGGTAGCTGGTAAAGGTATTGAGCAAAGACGTGCCTCCGGCCGAAGCTATGCCGGCACAATACCCCTACTTCCTTGCGCGAAACTGAATCGCTTCCACGCCCTCGATTCAAGCCTCACACAAGGCACGGGGACTATCCCTAGCTCCTGATGTGAAATGCGGAAGGACCTGTCGTGGGCATTCTGATTGGACTGGTGGTAACGCTCGGCTGCGTCCTTGGCGGCTTCATGGCCATGGGCGGCCATCTTCACGTGCTGATCCAGCCATGGGAGGCCGTGATCATCTGTGGCGCGGCTTTTGGCACCTTCCTCGTTGCCAATCCGATGAAGACGGTCAAGGACACCGGCAAGGCCATTCTCGAAGCCTTCAAGCAGGCGGTGCCGAAGGAACAGGACTATCTCGAGACGCTCGGCGTGCTGCACTCGCTGATGCGCGAGCTGCGCTCGAAATCCCGCAGCGAGGTCGAGGCGCATATCGACAATCCGGAAGAGTCGGCGATTTTCCAGGCGTTCCCAACCGTGCTGCACAATCATGACCTGACGCATTTCATCTGCGACTACTGCCGCATCATCATCATCGGCAATGCCCGCTCGCACGAGATCGAGGCGCTGATGGACGAAGAGATCCAGACCATCAGGTCCGACAAGATGAAGGCCTATCACGCGATGGTGGCGGTGGGCGATGGCCTGCCGGCGCTCGGCATCGTCGCCGCCGTGCTCGGCGTGGTCAAGGCGATGGGCGCGCTCGACCAGTCGCCGGAAATCCTCGGCGGTCTGATCGGTGCCGCACTTGTCGGAACGTTCCTCGGCATCTTCCTGTCCTATTCGGTGGTCGGGCCGGTCGCCACCAAGATCAAGACGGTGCGTGAGAAGAAGAACCGCCTCTATATCATCGTCAAGCAGACGCTGCTGGCCTACATGAACGGCGCGCTGCCGCAGGTGGCGATCGAGTTCGGCCGTAAGACCATCTCGTCCTATGAACGGCCGACGATCGATGCCGTCGAGCAGAGCACGATGAATACCGGCACCGTCGAAAAGAAGGCCGCCTGAACGATGCGCGATAGATCGGTCCCAGCACTGTCATGACCAGTCCGGGCAGCCCAGCGGAAGCGCGTTCGCTGATCATCGAGCGTCTGGTCGGCGACAGCGGCGAGGCCGCGCAGGTCATCGACGCAGGCCGCGCCATGGCCGAACGCGCCGTACCGCTGTTGCAGAAAAGCCTGACCAGCGAGCTTGGCGTTCCGGTCGTCGTCGACCTCAAAGCGATCGAGGTCAGCCGCGTTCCCGAGGCGCGTTCGCGTGCCGGCGACACGTTTGCCATGACCGTGATCGGCTCGTCGGCGTCCTCTGATGCGATGACCCTGGTGATCGATGCTCCGGCGATCGCGATCATGGTCTGCACGCTGTTCGGCGGCGACCCGGATCTGCCGGCATCGCCGATCGAACGCGATCTGTCGCAGATCGAAATCGATGTTTCGACCATGGTGTTCCAGCAGGTCGCGCAGGCCCTCAACGGATCGGGAAAGCGCTCGCTCGACCTGCGCCTGCCCGCGCCGCGAGCAATGTCCGGCACCGAGGCGAAGCGGTATGTGCTGCGCGATGGCGCGGCAATCCGTATCGTGCTTGGCATCTCGACGCCGGCCGACAGTGGCACCGTCACGGTGACGATGCCGCAGCGCGTCGTGCTGGCCAGCCGCGACGGAGCCGTGCCTGTCAGCGACGACGATCACGGCCCCAGCTGGCGCGCCCGCTTTTCGGAAGAGGTGATGCGCTCCACCGTGGCGCTCGAGGCCACTATGCCGCTGGCGCGGCTGACGCTCGGCGACCTCGCCGGTTTCGAAATCGGCGACGTCATCGAATTCGAGGAAACGGCCCAGTCCCAGGCGCGTCTCAGCGCACGGGGCAAGACGCTGTTCGTATGCGAGTTCGGCAAACTGGGACAGAATTACACCGTCCGGATCAGGCATCCTTACGACGCCGGGCAGGACTTTATCGACGGGCTGATGCCGGCTGCCGCCGGACGCGCCTGAGCATTTGGAGACGATCATGGCCAAAACCAAGGCGGAAGCCGACCTCGACCAGCCGGACGAGCAACTCGATCGCGCCATCGAAGAGTTGCGCGGTGTCCTGCATGAAGAGGAGCAACGCCCCGATGCGGCCTTCAGGGCGGCCTCATCAGCCAATTCGAGCGTGATCATGAACATCCCCGTCGA
>NZ_RZTC01000119.1:0-17730 GCF_004023165.1 Mesorhizobium sp. M7A.F.Ca.MR.176.00.0.0
GGTCCCCGCTGCTTCGCAGCGTCCCGGCGTTCGCCGGCCTTTCATCGTGCCACTGGCACGATGAATTCGCCTTCGGCGAACCGGCTGCTCACCCCACAGGAGGAGAAGGGAAGGCCGGCCCTGCTACTTCACCGCGCCCGCGGTCATGCCCATGATCAGATAGCGCTCCAGCGCGATGCCGATCACCGCCAGCGGCGCGATCGCCGCCGTCGCGAGCGCTGCCATCGACCACCAGTTGATGCCTTGCGAGCCGGTCTGGCTCGCCACCATGACGGGGATCGTCTTGGCGTCGGTCGAGGTCAAAAGGGCGGCGAAGAAATACTCGTTCCAGCACAGCACCATCGCCAGGATGAAGGCGGCGACCATGCCCGGCAGCGCGATGGGCATGACGATGCGGAAGAACGCGCCCCAGATCGACAGCCCGTCGACCAGGGCTGCTTCCTCGAGCTCGACGGGAATCGAATTGAACTGGTCGCGCATGATCCAGATGACGATCGGCAGCACCATCAGCGTGTAAAGCAGGATCAGTCCGATGCGCGTGTCGAGCAGTCCGACCTCGCGATAGAGCACCAGGAAGGGCAGCGCCAGCACCACCGGCGGCAGGATCAACTGCGACAGGAAGAAGAACGAGATGTCCTCGTTTTTGAACCAGGCGAAATGATAGCGATAACGGGTGAGCCCATAGGCGGCGAGGCTGCCGATGACGATGGCGAGGCTCGATGCGCCGACCGAGGTGATCACCGAATTCATGAAGCGCTTGAGGAACTCCTCGCGCACCGTTGAGGTCTGGAAGATCGAGTCCGGCGACAGGCCGAGCGAGCGCCAGCCTTTCCAGTCCGGCTGGAAGTCGACGAAGGGGATGAGATGGCCTTGCGTGACGTCGACCGCGGTCTTGAACGAGGTTGTCACCGTCCAGTAGATCGGGAACAGGCAGATGAACGCCCAGAAGGCCAGTGCCCCATAGATGAAAACGCGGCTGGCGAGGAAGCTCGCCGGCGAGCGGATCTCCGAGGCGACATATTCGGTGGTCTGAACGCTCATCGGGCTCAATTCACCCCCATCTTGCTTTAATTGACATTGCGGACAAAACGGTTGGCGAATTTCAACAGCCACGTGACGAACACGACGATGATCACCAGATAGGCCATCGCCAGCATGGTTCCGTAGCCGACATTCGAGCGGTCGCGATATTCGCGATAGATGAAGCTCGACACGGAATCGGTGGCGCCGCCGGGGCCGCCGGATGTCACGGTGATGATGATGTCGGCAAGCTTCAGCTTGAAGATGATGCGCAGGATCACCGCCGTCACCGACACCGGGAGCATCAGCGGGAAGGTGACCTGCCAGAAGGTCTGCCACGCGTTGGCGCCGTCGACGCGTGCGGCTTCGAGCACCTCGCGCGACATCGCCTGCAGCCCGGCCAGCAGCATGATCATCATGAATGGGATGAAGGTCCAGGCATCCAGTATCATGATCGATATGCGGGCGATGATCGGGTCGGAGAAGAAGGCCGGATTTTCCCAGCCGAGATGGCGCGCCAGCGTTGCGGCCGGTCCGAACCGGTATTCCATCAGCGACTTGCCGATCATCCACGACACCGCGACCGGCGACAGCATCAGCGGCATCAGGAAGACGACGCGGAAGAACTTTCGCGCCCGGATCTGCGCGTTGAGCAGCAGCGCCAGGCCGAAGGCGATGACATATTCGACCGCCACTGCCAGCACATAGAGCACCATGTTGAACAGCGCGTTGCGGTAGTAGGGATCGGCCAGCATCTGCCAGAAATTGTCAAGCCCGTTGAACTTGCGACCGCTGAACGAGCTGAGGTTCCAGTCGGTGAGGGCGATGTAGAAACCGAACAGCGTCGGGAAGATCACCATGGCGATGGTGAACAGCAGCGCCGGCAGCAGGAACAGGGCACGCTGTCCGTCTTCGCCACGCGTCAGCACTTGGCCGACGCCGATCGCCACACCCCACAGCACATAGGCATAGACGACGGGGCGCCAGGTCTCGAAGCCGATCGTATCGGCGCTGCCCTTGTAGAGGATCTCCAGCACGATCGTCGCCAGCAGGCCAAGCGTCGCAACGGCCATTAGCGTCCAGCCAAGGCGTTTGCGGCCTGGAGAGATCAGATCGGAAGGGCCGGCATCTGCCGGCCACTGGTTCGCGGTCGAAGTCTGGTCAGCCACAAATCTCGCCCGTTTGCAGGCTCTCGAGGAGCCGGAGCCGGTCTAAAGTGGTCCGGCGTTGCCGCCGGACCACGGTTCATAGGCCAGCCTACATGCCGAGCGAGGCTTTGTAGAGCTTGATCTGGTTGTCGCGGCCGATCTGATCGGTCAGCTTCTCCCAGGCCGCCGCGATGGCGTCGGCGCCTTCCTGCGCCTTCATCTTGCCGGCGAAAGTGTTGGCCAGGATGTCCTCGGCGGCGCTGTAGTATTGGAAGATGCCGGGGATGCGTGGCTCGATCGCCGCGTTCGGATGGTTGTAGCTGTCTGATTCCGACTTGAGGTAGGAGGTGATGAAGGCCTCGTCGTAGCCGGCCGCCACCCATTCGGGAATGTCGAAATGCGAGTTGCGGTAGGGCTGGAAGCCCGACGGATACATCGCCGTCCAGATCGACAGGTCCTTGCCGCCGAGATGGGCGGCGGCGGACCATGCCGCCTTCTTCTTCTTTTCGTCGGCATCGACGCGGGCCATCACATAGACGCCCCAGCCGAGATAGGCGCAGTTGGGCGCATAGTTCGGGCCGCTGGCAAGCTTGTCCCAGGCGCCGGTCTTCGCATTGTAGACATCGTCGGAGCCCGGCAGGATCGAGAAGCCGGTGACGTCGCCGACGACGGAAGAGTCGTTGGTCTTGACGTTTGAGCCGACGTCGCCCCACCAGGTGACCATCGAGCCGGTGCCGGCCAGGAACTGCTGGAAGGCGGTCGTGTTCGGATCGGCATTGATCTGGTCGGCGGGTTCGGACGGCAGCGCGTCGATGACGTCCTGGATGGCGCGCACCCAGGCCGGATTGTTGACGCGCGGCTTCATCGTGTCGGCGTCGAACAGCCAGGCCTTGTCGTCGGGGTGCTTGGCATAAGCGGTGGCGCGGCTGCCAAGGAAATAGAAGCCGAAGCCGCCCCAGGGCTTTGGCGCGTCCAGATAGCCATAGACGTCCTGGTCCTTGAGCTTCTTGCCCTTGAGGAACTTGGTCACTGCCTGAACCTGCTGCCAGGTCTTCGGCACGCCCCATTCACCTTCACCACCGCCGTCCTTCCAGGCCTTGGCGAGGTCGGCATCGGCGAACACGTCGGTGCGGTAGTTGAAGTTGTGCGCGTCGCCGTCGACGGTCACGCGGTATTGCTTGCCGTCCCAGGTGCCGACCGGCGGCTTCAGGTAGCTGACCAGATCGTCGAAATCGATCTGGGTCTTGACCCAGTCGGGCATTTCCGACGTCAGGCCCTTGCCGCAGACATCGCCTTCGAACGGCGCGCCCATTTCGATGATGTCGAAATCGACGGTGCCGGTCGCGATCGACTGCTGCAGGCGGGCGTTGTAATCGGCCTGCGCCAGGTCGATCCAGTTGATCTTGGCGCCGGTGTAGGTCTCCCACGGCTTCAGGAAGCCGCGGAACAGCACATTGTGCAGGTTCTGGTTGTTGAGACCCATGAAGGTCAGCTCGACGCCGGCGAATTCGCCTTCCTTGACATTGGCCTTGGTCGCCTCGAGGCAGAGTTCCCCGACCTTCTGGAAATCGGCGTCCGTCGGCTGGCCTTTGCCGACGCCTGGGATCTGCAGGATTTTTGTGCGCAATTCGCTTGCCGCTGAGGCCGGGCGCGTCAAGGCGCCAAGTCCGGCGCCGGATGCGGCTGCGATCGCGGCCATGCTGGCCGCGCCCTTCAATATGTCGCGCCTTGTGGCGCCGGCTCGAACCAGTTTGTCGTAAAGACCCGTTCTCATCGCCTATTTCCTCCCAGAACATCAGTGTGAATAAATCGGCCAACTGTCGGACGCCGGAGCGCCAACGATGCTCCCGTTTCGGAAACGAATTAGGCAGGACCCCACCCTGCGTCGATTGAATTTCCCTGCGGATCGGGTACCGACATTTTGACCAGCGCCAGCCACTATTCTCACAACCAAACGCCGTGTCAACGAGAACGGGTTTTTATCTATAAGGGACCGACTTGCCCTGACAGGTCGCGTTGGTTAGCTTCTGCGCCTACGGCTAATGGAGCCGATGGGGGAGACATGGCGCAAGTCGCGATCAGCAAGGTGGCCAAGGCCTTTGGAACGGTCAAGGTTCTGCACGAAGTCAGCGTCGATATCGCAGACGGACAGTTCGTGGTGCTGGTTGGCCCTTCGGGTTGCGGTAAGTCCACATTGCTCAGGATGGTGGCTGGGCTGGAGACCGTCTCCGCCGGTACGATCGCCATCGGCGACCGCGTCGTCAATCATCTGCCGCCGGCCAAGCGCGACATCGCCATGGTGTTCCAGAACTATGCGCTCTATCCGCACAAAACGGTCGAGCAGAACATGGCCTTCGCGCTCAAGCTCAGGAAAACCGATCCGGCCTTGGTCGCCGAGCGGGTCAAGCGCGCCGCCGATATCCTCGACCTCAATCCCTATCTGAAGCGCTATCCCCGCCAGCTTTCCGGCGGCCAGCGACAGCGCGTGGCCATGGGCCGTGCCATCGTGCGCAATCCGCAGGTCTTCCTGTTCGACGAGCCGCTGTCCAATCTCGACGCCAAGCTGCGCGTGCAGATGCGCACCGAGATCAAGGAACTGCACCAGAGGCTGAAGACCACCACCATCTATGTCACCCACGACCAGATCGAGGCCATGACCATGGCCGACAAGATAGTCGTCATGCGCGACGGCCGCATCGAGCAGGTCGGCGCGCCGCTGGAGCTGTTCGACAGACCGGCCAACCTGTTTGTCGCCGGCTTCATCGGCTCGCCGTCGATGAACCTGCTCAAGGGCACCATGCGCAAAGGCGACAAGCCCGGTGTCGACATCGCGGGCACGCTGTTCCCGATCGCATCGGGCAACGCCGCACAGGACGGGCAAGCCGTCGTTTATGGCGTGCGACCGGAGCATCTCGAAATCCATCCCGACGGCGTGCCGGCGAAGATTTCGGTGGTCGAGCCGACCGGCTCGGAAACGCTGGTGTTCCTGCGCTTCGGCGAAGGCGAGATGGTGGCGCTGTTTCGCGAGCGTCACGACTTCAAGCCGGGCGATACGTTGAAGCTGAAGCCACGACTCGACCAGATCCATCTTTTCGACGCAGAGACCGGCAAGCGTCTCTGATCCCAACTCACGAGGAATACCATGCTCAAAGGCATCAACCCGCTGCTCAATGCCGACGTGCTGCAGGCATTGCGGGCAATGGGGCATGGCGATGATCTGATCATCGCCGACACCAATTTTCCGTCCGATTCGGTGGCGCGCCAGACCGCGCTCGGCCGCGTGCTGCGCATCGATGCCTCGGCGGTGCAAGTGGTCAAGGCGGTGCTGTCGCTCTACCCGCTCGATACATTCGTCGACGATTCGGCCGCGCGCATGGAAATCGTCGGCAAGCCCGACGAGATTCCGCCCGTGCAAAGCGAAGTGCAGAAGGAGGTCGATAACGCCGAGGGCAAGTCGTGGCCGATGATCGCGGTCGAGCGCTATGCCTTCTACGAGCGCGCCAAACAGGCCTATTGCGTCATCCAGACAGGTGAGCGCCGCTTCTACGGCTGCTTCGCCTTCCGCAAGGGCGTCGTGCCGCCGGATGCGCAGTAGCGGCATGGCTTCGGGCAAGCCGGTCGTCATGAAGCCTGTCGTCATATTGGGTGTGTTCGTCGCCGACACCGCCTACAGGGCGCAGCGGCAGCCGCGCATGGGCGAAACCATCCTCGGCACATCCTTCACGCTGGGGCCGGGCGGCAAGGGTTCGAACCAGGCCGTGGCCGCCGGTAAGCTCGGCGCCGACGTCACCTTCCTCACCCGCCTCGGCGTCGATCCCTTCGCCGACATGGCGAGGCAGACCTGGGCGCAGGCGGGCGTGAAAAATGCCGTCATCGATACGCCGGAAAGCTACACCGGTGCGGCCTACATCTTCGTCGAGGAGACCACCGGCAACAACGCCATCATCGTCAGCCCCGGTGCTGCCATGCTGATCTCTCCAGCCGATATCGAAGCCAATGCTGCATTGATCAGCAATGCCGGCGTCTTTGTCACCCAACTCGAACAGCCGATCGAAGCAGCCATGCGGGCGCTGGAGATCGCGCGTGGGGCAGGGGTGACGACGATCCTCAACCCGGCCCCCGCGGCAAAGCTTCCCGACCGCATCTACACGCTGTGCGACTATCTCACGCCCAACGAGACCGAGACGGAGGAACTGACCGGGATGAAGGTGTCCTCGGTCGACGAGGCGCGAGCCGCCGCGGACAGTCTGCTGAAAAAGGGGGTCGGCACGGTCATCGTCACGCTCGGCGACAAGGGCGCGCTTTTGCACTCGAAGGAGCGCTCCGACCATCTTCCAGCCGTCAGCGCCGGCCCGGTGGTCGAAACCACGGGGGCAGGCGATGCCTTCAATGGCGGGCTTGCCGCAGCACTTTCGAGGGGCGTGGAGCCGCTGCAGGCGGTGCGCTTCGCCTGCGCCGTCGCCGGTATCTCCGTGACGCGACCGGGGACTGCACCGTCGATGCCGACATTGCAGGAGGTCGAGGCACTGCTGGCGAGGGGGTGATCTTGCAGGGCCAAGCGTAGGCAAGGGCTGAAAGGACCTGAGTGACCTCAGGTCTCTTGGACCTCAGGTCTCTTGCAAGACAATGTTTTTGACAATCAATGTCGACATTTCTCTGAAGCCAAGAGCTTGATACCCTTGAGAGAAATGGCGCGAGTGACGGGGCTCGAACCCGCGACCTCCGGCGTGACAGGCCGGCACTCTAACCAACTGAGCTACACCCGCGCATGGCGAACACGTGTCAGCCGTGTTCGTCGTTGGGGCGCTGGATAAGGGGTTCGCCACCGGGTGTCAAGCGTGACAGGACAGCATAACAGCAAACAGGAGAAGGTTTTTTGACAGCCGGCGTTTTGTTGGCAAAACCGGCATCCAACCAGGGCATCCTGCGCTCATTTGGCCTTGCGAAGCGGACCCTGACCGCTTAAAGGTCCGGCCCGGAGCGGGCGATTAGCTCAGTTGGTAGAGCGCTTCGTTTACACCGAAGATGTCGGCGGTTCGAGCCCGTCATCGCCCACCATTCCATTAGTCCATTCAAACTGTTGCCAAGACACGGAACCGAGTCGTTCGGTAGATGCTGCAATCACGGCGGCAGCAGCCGAAAATCATTGCCTTCCGGCAACAGCTGCCCACCATCGACAACAATGGTCGTGCCGGTGATGTAGCTGGCGTCGTCGGAGGCGAGGAACAGGAAGGCGTTGGCGACGTCGCGCGGGCTGCCGAGGCGGCCGAGCGGGATGGAGTCCTCCATGTTCTTGATGTAGGCCGCGCCGCGATGCAGCTCGATGGCTTCGGTCAGGATGTTGCCGGGCTCGACACCGTTGACGGTGATGCCGTAGCCGGAGAATTCGAGCGCGGCGGCGCGGATGAAGCCGTTGATGCCGGCCTTGCTGGCCGAATAGTGGCCGTGGCCGGGGCTGGTGACATGCGGGCCGGTGATGGACGAGGTGTAGAGCATACGGCCGAAGCCTTGCGCCTTCATCGGCACCAAGGCCGCGCGGCTGGCATTGAAGGTGCCGCGCAGGTTGACCGCCATGACGCGGTCCCAGTCGTCGGCGCTGGTGTTCTCGATCAGCTGCCAGGGATAGATGCCGGCATTCTGCACGATGATATCGAGGCGGCCATGCTGCTTCAGCGCCAGCGCCACGGCGGCCTCGGCGTCGCTCATTTGCGAGATGTCGGTGCGGATGAAGGGGGCGCCCAGTTCGTCAGCGGTGGCTTGCCCGGCCTCGGCCTCGGTGTCGGCCAGCACCAGCCTTGCGCCTTCCTCGGCAAAGCGTAGCGCAATGCCCTTGCCGATGCCGCGGGCGCTGCCGATGATCAGCGCTACCTTGTCTTGTAACCGATTGGTCATGCGAGCCGTCCTGTCATGCGAGTCTTTGGCGAATGGTTTGCTTGAAGGCGTCGAGCAGCACTGCGGCCAACACCAGCAGGCCGTGGATCACCTGGGTGAAATTGGCCGGCAGGCCCATCAAATTGATCGCCGTGTTGATGGCCGAGAGCAAAAGTACGCCGGCATACACGCCGGGGAGGGTGCCGACACCGCCTTTCAGGCTGACCCCGCCGATGACGACCGCGGCGAAGGCGTTGAACAGCAAGCCGACGCCAAGATTGGCGGTGGCGCCCGAGGTGCGGATCGCCAGCAGCCAGCCGGCAAGGCCGGCAATCGCGCCGGCAAGCACGAAGGCGATGATGAGATTACGGTTCACCCGGATGCCGGCGCGGAAGGTCGCCGTCTCGTTGCCGCCGATCATCACGAGATGCCGGCCGAATGGCGTCTTGGCCATGATCAGCGAAAAGACCACGAAACAGCCAACCGCGATCCAGGCGGTGAGCGGCAGGCCGACAAGGCGCTGGATGCCGAACCAGCGGATGGCCGGTGCAAGATCCTGCGCCGAGCGGCCGCCCGACACGACCAGCACGAGGCCGCGCACCCAGATGTAGGACGCCAGCGTGATGATGAAAGCGCTCATCTTCACCTTGACCACCAGATAGCCGTTGAAGGCGCCGATGAGGCCGCCGACTGCCAGCGCCAGCAGCAGCGAAACCGGAACCATCAGCCATTCGGGATGCAACTGCACGCCCATGCCGATGCCCGACGAGCAAAACAGGATGCCGACCGCCATGGCGCTAAGCGCTGCGACGGATTCGACCGACAGATCCATGTGGCCGGCGATGATCACCAGCGCCAGGCCGATCGACATGACGCCGAGCACGCTGGAAGCCTCGATGATGTTGGCGAAGATGCCGAGCTGAAAGTAGTTCGGGACGAAGATGGAGAAGACCACCAGCACGAACAGCAACATGAACCAGACGAGGTTGTCGAGTACGAACTCCAGGGCTTTGCGTGTGCGCGGGTTCATGGGCTGATCCGGTTGGCGCATGCCCCGCGAAATCAATTCGATTTCGTCGGGTTCGGGCGCGGATTCAAATTCGCCACGGCGTCTTTTGGACGCGGCGTTGTGAAAGGGTAGGCTCCGGGCCGTTACGGCCCGGAGCGCTTTCAATGACTATTCGACCGGCTTGACGGTGTCCGTCGGCGGCTTCTGGTTGCCCCAGAAGGCCGGGTTGTCGACGTTCTCCTTGGTGATGGCGGCACCGGGGATCTTGATGTTCGGACCCCAGGCTTCCTTTGTCACGGTCGATTTCAAGCCGAGCACGTCGTATTCACCGGGCTTGATCTCTTGCTTCTTGACGATCCTGTCCATGAACATCGCGACAGCCGCGGCCTGCGCGTAGAGCGGCTGCTCGATTTCGGCGTTGAGCCAGCCCTTGCGGATCAGGTCGAGGCCGACCGGAGCGCCGTTCGAGCTCATCAGCATGACGTCGCCCGGCTTTTTGCCGGCCGCCTCGAGCGAGGCGACGGCAGCGACCGAAAGGTGCGCGGCATGGCTGAAGATCAGGTCGATGTCCGGGTTCGCCAGCATCTGGTCGGCAACGATTGTGCCGGCATTGCTGGCTTCCCACTGCATGGCCGGAAGCGAGATGATCTTGACGTCGGGAAACGCCTTCATCTTCTCCTCGAAGCCCTTCTGGATGTCGAGCGTGTAGGGATCGCCGGGATCGCCGAGGACTTGCAGCACCTTGCCCTTCACCGAACCGTGCTTTGCCTTCAGCAGCTTCTCGGCCTGGTCGGCGGCGACGTAGCCGATCTCGACCGTTCCGGCGACAGAGGTGAAGTCGGATGGCGTCGAGGTGATCTGGCGGTCGAACTCGACCACCGGGATGCCGGCGGCCCGGGCCGCCTCGATCGACGGTTTCAGGGCATTGAAGTCGACTGCCGCCAGGATGATGGCCGCCGGCTTCAGCGCGATGACGTCGTTCATCTGCGATTGCTGGGCGTCGGTCTTGTTGTCGGCGTTCAGCGTCTTCATCTCGTAGCCGGTCTGCTTCAGGAACAGTTCCAGCGCGCTCACCGAGCCGGTCTGGAACTCGTCCAGCAGGGTCGGCACCATATAGTAGACGATACCCTTGGACTGGGCGAATGCCGGCGTGAGCGTGGCAAAGGCCAGTGCAAGGATACCGAAGACAGCAAGAAGTATTCGCTTCATGTCGTTCGCTCCTCTTAAGCCGGACCCCTCTTTTGTCCCTCAGCCTGTCGGTCCGGCACCGGCAAGCGTCTCACCGATGATCATGTTGATCACCGCATCGGGACTTGTTTTATTGCGTGCGACATCGCCGGCCACAACGCCCTGGCGGATCACCACGATCCGGTCGGCGACCTGAAAAGCCTGCTGCATGATATGGGTGATGATGACGACGCCGATGCCCTGGTTCGCCACCTGGCGGATCATGTCGAGGCCGCGCCGTGTCTGTTCGACGCCGAGGGCGGCGAACGGTTCGTCGAGCAGCACCAGCTTGCCACCCCAGTGCACGAAACGGTTGAGCTCGATGGCTTGCCGCTGGCCGCCCGAGAGATGCTCGACATTGGCCCGCAGCGAGGGAATGCGGGTGCCGGCATTGGCCAGCGCCTTTCCAACGACGGCTTCCATGGCGTGCTCGTCGAGCACGGGAATGCCGAGAAACTTGCGTGTGATCTCACGGCCCATGAAGAAATTGGCGACCACGTCGACATTGGTGCACAGCGAGAGATCCTGATAGACGGTCTCGATGCCCGCGGCCTTGGCCTCGGCCGGTGATTTGGCAAGGAATTCCTTGCCCTCGAACAGCATGCGACCCGACGTCGGCTCCAGTCCGCCCGATATGATCTTCACCAGTGTCGATTTGCCGGCGCCGTTGTCGCCCAGCAGCGCCACGACCTCGCCCTTGCCGATCGAGAAGCTGATCCCCTTGAGCGCTTCGATCGCGCCATAGTTCTTGGTGACGTTGTCGAGCACCAGCAGGGGTTCACTCATGCCGCAATCTCCCTGCCTTTGAGAAGGTCGCGCTCGCGTTCGCGTTCGGCCGCGAACATCTGCCCGAAGCGAGGTGACAGCACCCCGGAAACCGCAAGGGCGGCGGCGCCGCGCAGCACGGAATGCTGTCCGCCGCGCGCGACCACAACCCTGGGCGTCGTGCGGTCCTTGCGGGCCGAGACGGAGTTGTGCAGGCCTCCGGCCGAACCAGCCAGCATTTCGAGCAGGTCGGTGGACGCTAGCCCGCCGAGGATGACCGTCTCCGGGTCGAACAGGTTCTCGATGACGGCGACGGCGTTGTGAAAGATCGGTGCGACTTCGGCGACCCAATCCGCCTCGCTGCCGTTCCAGCGCCGGAGTGCCTCGAGCGACAAATATCTTTCGAGACAGCCGCTGTTGCCGCACGGGCAAGCCTCGCCGCCCGGAATAACGGGAATATGCCCGATCTCGCCGGCATTTCCCCAGGCGCCGCGCAAGGCGCTGCCCTCATGAACCATGACGCCGCCAAGGCCAACGCCGAAATAGAGATAGTAATATTCGGAAAACTGGGCGCCGAGGCCGTAGAGGCGCTCGCCCATGGCGGCCGCTGCCATATCGGTTTCAAAGAAGGCCGGTAATCCGGTGGAGGCCGCCAGCCGTTCGCGCAGCGCCACATCCTTCCAGCCGGTCATGGTGGTTGGCCCGACGAAACTCATGGACTCCACGTCGAATGGGCCGGGCAGGGCCATGCCGACCCCGAGCACCCGCCCGCCAGCCCGCAGTCTGGTCAATTCCACCACCATCGCCCCGATCAGTTCGAAGGCGTGGTCCGGCGTCGCATTCGGCGCTTCGCGGTAAATGCTCTCGATCACGTCGCCGCTCAGATTGATCAAGGCGGCGCTGATACCAAGCGGAGTGATGTGGATGCCGACGGCATAGCCGCCCTCGGGGTTGATCCGCAGCGTCGCCGGCGGCAGGCCGCGCCCCTTCGGCTCTTCGCGCAGCGACAGGATGTAGTCCTGATCTTCCAGTTCGCGAACGATGGTCGATACCGTCTGGACGGTGAGGCCGACGCGCCGGGCGATCTCGCCGCGGGCGATCGGTCCATGAAGGCGGATGGACTCAAGCACGATGCGCCGATTGTACGGCCGCCCGAACTCCTGATTGGTCCCCCGCAGTGCCATGCCTTGCGCCCCTTAGGAGAGCGCAGCTTTGCATTGCTTATTTATTCAGTCAAATGGAATTCAAAAATAAATTCACGACGAAGTTTCCAGGGAAGGCCGTGGAGGGCCTATTCGGTTCAGGACCTGCCCACGCGTCGCCCTGGCCGATTGCCGCCGTGGCGAAACCCCTTCAATGGTGAGCGAACCCCGCGACCGTTGATCTGACAAAGATGGAGCAAAGATGATCGAATTGCCGTTTGCCCGCGACGAGTACCAACAGCGGCTTCGCAAGATCCGCACCGAGATGGCGAAGCGCGGTCTCGAGCTCCTTGTCGTCAACGACGTTGCCAACCAGCATTACATCACCGGCTATGATGGCTGGTCGTTCTACACGCCGCAGGTGGTGCTGGTTCCAATCGAGGAGGTCGAGCCGGTCTGGATCGGGCGCGCCATGGATGCGGCCGGCGGTCTTCTGACCGCCTGGATGAAACCGGAAAACGTGGTTGGCTTTCCGGAAGATCATGTTCAGCGCGTCGATCGCCATCCCATGGACTGGATCGCGAACTGGATCGTCTCGAAGGGCTGGGGTAGCAGACATATCGGCATCGAACTCGAAGCCTACTATTTCTCTCCGAAAGGGCATGCCCGGCTTGTCGCGGGACTGCCCAATGCGAAATGGCACGATGCCGACCTGCTGGTGAACTGGATCCGCGCGGTCAAATCGGCGCCCGAGATCGCGTATTTGCGCAAGGCGTCCATCTTGGCCGAAGCGGCCGTCACGCGGGCCTTCGAGGTGATCGCACCGGGTGTTCGCGAGTGCGATGCCATCGCCGCCATCCAGGCGGCGCAGATTGCGGGCAGCCCGGATTTTGCCGGCGACATCACCGCTCTTCCCCCGACAATCCTCGGTGGCGAGAATGCCTCGGCGCCGCACATCATGTGGAGCGACAGGCGGTTCGGAGACAACGAGACGATTGCGCTGGAACTTGCCGGCGTCTGCCGCCGCTATGCCGCCGGCCTCGCCAGGACCATGCAGCTTGGCAAGACGCCGACAAATGTTTCGGACACGGCAAAAGCGGTGATCGAGGGCATGGATGCGGTGCTCGACGCGGTCAGGCCAGGAACATCAGCCGAAGCCGTCGAAGCCGCCTGGCGCAAGGTCATCCAGCGCTACGGACTGAAGAAGGAATCGCGCATCGGCTACTCCATCGGCGTCGCCTATCCGCCGGACTGGGGCGAGCATACGATCAGCCTCAGGCCGGGCGACAAGACCGTGCTTGAACCGGGCAATGTCGTTCATTCCATCCTCGGCATGTGGATGGATGGCTGGGGCATCGAGATCAGCGAGACCATCCTGGTCACCGAAACCGGCCATGAGACCCTGACGAAGTTCCCGCGAGAGATCCATGTCAAATCCTGAGGGTTCGGCCACGGCGGATGGTGTTGCGAAAACCGTGACGACCGATATCGACGCCGGAATTCTCGATCGGATGATCGAGGTCCGCCGCCATCTGCACCGCAATCCCGAGCTTTCGAACCAGGAGGCCGGCACGCAGCGCTATCTCAGGCAGATGCTCGTGGATCAGGGAATTGCCGACATTCGCGACGTTGCCGGCTTTGGCCTTGCCGTCGATATTGTCGGCACCGGCAAGCCGTCAAATCGAAAGATCGCCATTCGCGCCGACATCGATGCCTTGCCGATCGAGGAGGAGTCCGGCGTCGATTATGCATCGACGAATCCAGGCGTGATGCATGCCTGCGGTCACGACGCCCATGCATCGATGGCTTTCGCAGTGGCCGCGCATCTTCACCGGTCGCGGGACAGTTTTGGCGGCACCGTTCGCCTGATCTTCCAGCCGGCCGAGGAAGACGAACCGTCGGGCGGCAGGCGGGTGGTGGAAGAGGGGCTTCTGGACGACATCGACGCCGCGATCTGCGTCCACGTCGATCCCTACACGCCGTCCGGCAAGATCGCCGTCGGCTCCGGTCCATACACTCTGGCCTGTGACACGTTCGATGTGGTCGTCATCGGCTCGGCCGCGCACGCGGCAAAACCGCATGAAGGTGTCGATGCGTTGGCCGTGGCCTGCTCCCTGGTGAGCGAATTGCAGAAGATCGTTTCGCGCGAGATCGACCCGTACGACCCGCTGGTGATTTCCGTGACGGCCATCAATGGCGGCAACGCCTATAATGTCACCGCCGGCAAGGTCACGTTGAAAGGCACCATCCGCAGCGGCAGCGATGCAACCCGCGAGCGGGCCTGGCCCGTGTTCGTACGATAGCCGAGGGTACGGCGACGAGCCACGGCGCGCGTGTCGAGGTCGACATCCACAAGGGCGAACCGGGTGTCGTCAACGATGTCGAGATGACTGAGCTGATTGCCGCCAGCGCCAAGGCCTGCATCGGTGCCGACAACGTCCTCAGCGCGCCCGGATGGACCATCGCGGATGACTTTGGCTACTACAGCGAGAAACGTCCTTCGGTCTATTTTCGGCTGGGAATCCGAAACGAGGAGATCGGATCGGTCTTTCCGCTCCATCACGCCCGGTTTCGTGTCGACGAGGCCGCGTTGAAGGTCGGTGCGATCACCCTGGTTGCGGCAGCGACGGCGTTTCTGTCGATGGAAGCGCCTTAGTCAGCCATCATGATGGTCATCGGCGCATGGGGCAGGAGCCCAGGATCGCTTACAGATACTGCGCGACCTTCTTGCCGACCGTGAGGAAGCGCAAGGGATCGATCGCTTCGCCATTGTGGCGGACTTCGTAGTGCAGATGCGGGCCGGTCGAGCGGCCGCTGCTGCCGGTCTTGCCGATGACGGCGCCGGCGTCCAGTTTCTCGCCGACGGTGACGTCGATCTCGCTGAGATGCCCGTAGCGTGTCGCAAAGCCATTGCCGTGGTCGACTTCCACCATGCGGCCATAGCCGCCGTTCCAGCCGGCCTTGGTGACGGTGCCGGGTGCGGTGACCTTGGCGGCCATGCCGATCGGGGCCCTGAAATCCATGCCGGAATGCAGTGCCGCGGTGCCGAGGATCGGGTCGGTGCGCACGCCGAACGGGCTGGTGACGGAGTGGCCTGGTGCGGGGTTGGTCAGCGGCAGCTGGCGCGCTTCCTTCTTGAGATGGTCGAGGGCGTCAAGCGCTTCGTCCAACTCTTTGACCTTGCTGTCGAACATCATCGAACTGTCGAGCGGGATCAGCGGTCCGCCGACATCGCTGTCGCCCTTGCCAAAGTCGCTGTCGACGGGCAGTCCGGCCGCCTCGAGCGCCTGGGTAATGGCATCGGCGCTCTTGTAGGCATTGTCGGCAAGCGTGCTGATGCGGGTCAACTGGTCGCTCTCTATGGATTTCAGCGACTGGTTGATCGAGACGAAGAGCTTGTCGGCACGATCGGCGGCTGAATCGTTGGGCAGCGGATCGGAGCGGGTCGACCACAGCGAGAACGGCCTTGTGTCGCCGGCGCCGGGACCGGCGCTCAGGCTGGCGACCGCATAGTTCCGCGCGGGCTCCTTGATACTGCCGGTCACTTCGGCGCGTTTGTCCGGCTTCGCAACCGCTGCCGGATCTTCGGCCGGCGCTGCCCCGACCTCGCTCTCGGCGCGTTCGAGCAGCGGGCCAAGGCGGCCGTGACGCTGGCTCAACTGGCTCTGCCGTTCAAGCAGTTCGCTGACCTTGGTTTCCATCAGCTGCTGGTCGAGCAACTGCCGGCTGGTGATGCGGTCGACCTGGGCGCGAAGCGCCGAAATGCGATCTTCATAAGCTTGCTGCATGCGCGCCTGGCGCGCCGTGGTGGCGCCTATCAGATCGTCGCGCAGCACCAGATAGGAGGTGGCCATGAGGTAGCCGACGGCAATGGCGGCGAGCGCCGAGCCGATAAAGGCCGCCAGCCACGGTCGGATCGTGAAATGCCTGATCTCGTTGCCCCGGGCGATGATGACCGTATGGGGCTCCTTACGCCTGCCGAAGACTGCGGACTGACCGGTTGCGTTCACGGGACCAAGCTTTCGTTTACGACACCACGACAGCTTGACTACACATTATTAAGGTTAACAAAGGCTTGCAGCGCCGGCTTGCCCGCAGCGAACGCCCGCCAAGCGTGCATATGGTTGTAAGGGAAACCGGGCCAACCTCGCCGACAAAACCTCAAAGCGCGCGAACGGCCTCGAGCACCTCTTCCGCATGGCCCTTGACGCGGACCTTGCGCCAAATCCTGGCGATCCGCCCGTCGCGGCCGATCAGGAACGTCGCGCGCTCGACGCCCATATACTTGCGGCCATACATCGATTTCTCGACCCACAGATGGTAGGCTTCGATCACCTTGCGCTCCTCATCGGCGGCGAGGTCGATGGTGAGATTGTACTTGGACTTGAACTTGTCGTGCTTCTTGACGGGGTCGGGCGACAGGCCGAGCACCACGGCGCCGGCCTTCTCGAAGTCCGGCTTCAGCTGCGAGAAGCTGATCGCCTCCTGCGTGCAGCTTGTTGTGTCGTCCTGCGGATAGAAATACAGCACGATTGGCTTGCCGGACGATGCGGCAAGGCTGACTGATCCGCCGCCGTCCCGCGGCAGGTCGAATTGCGGCGCGAGATCGCCTACGTCGAGGTCAGCCATACCGATGCCCTTGTTTGAGGTTACGCGCGAAGCCACACCGATATAGTGTCGGACGGGGATTCGTCCACGATCGAGTTCGTACAACGGAAAATTGCGTGGATCAGGAGCGACCGCAGCACGAGAAGATCCGGTTCAGGCGTGATGAGATCACCGACCTGGGGACCTTTCCGTCCGCCTGCCGTGTGCCGCCGCTCGGTCAGGCTTCGATCGGACGCGGTTTTCGCATCCTGTCGCGACTGTTCGCCGGGCTGGTCGCTTTCGTGCTGCTGGCCGCCGTGCTCGTTTATCTGGTTGGCGCCTCCGGCATCGGAGCCGACCGGCTTCGCACCGAGGCGGAAACGGCGCTCGAGAAACTGGCGGGCGTCGATGTCAATGTCGCGGTCGGGCCTGCCCGCATCACGCTCGACGGTTCGAGTTTCATCGCGCTTCAGGTCAGCGACGTCAGCTTGAAGACTTCGGACGGCAAGCCGATGGCCGATGCCGGCCGCGTGCGCTTCGGCGTGCGTCTGTTCCCGCTGCTGTGGGGAGATGTGCGGCTGACCAGCGCCAGGATCTCGGATGCCCGCATCGTCGTGGCGGCGATGCCGTCAGGCGGCGACTGGACCGCCGGCCTGCGCAATGCGGACGGCCTCATCGATCCGGAGAAGCTGTCCGCCGCGGTGTTCGGAAACATCAACCACGCACTCGATGCCGTGCGGGAGGATTCGCTGCGCCGGATCGATCTTCGCAATGTCGAATTCGTGCTGCCCGAAACCGGAGCGATCAAGCTCGTCAAGATCACCGACGCCACCGTCGTGCAGTCGGGCCCGGGCGGCATGCAGTTCTCGTCCACGGCCGACATCGACGGCAGGACGGCTACCGTTGCCGCTTCCGCCTCCCGCGATATCGCGGGGCACCGCGTCACGGCACTGGATGCGAG
>NZ_RZTC01000120.1:0-9740 GCF_004023165.1 Mesorhizobium sp. M7A.F.Ca.MR.176.00.0.0
CAGCTACTTTTTCTACACTCATCGGATTTTCCTCTCAGGGTTTGCGGGCACCGCAAGCGGTGTTTTCGGGAGCTGAGCGTTGATATAGCTGGTTTTCCCCGCTGGTTCGAACCAGAATGCCTGAAATCAACCTGTAGAAAAACTCCTGTATGCCCGAAGCCTTCCTCAGCCTGCCGCCATTGAATGCGCTGCGCGCCTTCGAAGCCTCGGCGCGTCATCTCAACTTCCGCATCGCGGCCGAAGAGCTGAACGTAACCCAAGGGGCGGTCGCCCAGCACATTCGCGGGCTGGAAGCCGATCTCGGCACAAAGCTGTTCGAGCGGCTGCCGCGCGGCCTGGCGCTTACCGATGAGGGCCGCGCCTATGTGCCCAACATCCGCCGCGCCTTCGACCTGATCTCGGAGGCGACGCTGCTGTTGCGCCCCGAACCGGCACGGCTGACGATCAGCGTGACGCCGAGCTTCGCCACTAAATGGCTGATCCCGAGGCTGCACGACTTCGTCGCGCACAATCCGCTGGTCGATCTGCGCGTTCTGGCCAGCGAGAGCCTGTCGAGCTTTCAGGCCGATGGCGTCGACATCGCGGTCAGGCAAGGCCGCCCGCCCTTCGGCGCTGGGCTGATCGTCGACCTGCTGTTTCCCCAGCAGATCGTCGCCGTCTGCAGCCCGGCCTTGCTGCCGGAAGGTGTTGCTGAAATCGCAGCCTCCGAAATCCAGCACCATGTGCTGCTGCACGATGCCCACAATCTGTGGCCGGAATTCATGGAGAAAGCGGTCGGCCTGAAGATGACGACCGAATTGAAACGGATGCGCTTCAACCAGACGGGCCTCGCCATCGACGCGGCCGTCGCCGGCCAGGGCATTGCGCTGGCCAGCCGCTTCCTCGTAGCCGCTGATCTCGCCACGGGCCGCCTGGTTCAGCCCGTCAGCGGCGAAATGCGCGGCACGCAGGATTTTTATGTCGTGATGCCGAGAAAACAGCGCCACCCCGAGCCTACGCAAGCCGTGCGGCAATGGTTGCTCGATGCCGGAGACGGGCTGCCAGTCTAGATCGGCAGCAAGGCGTCGGGCTTCACATTGGCGATCGAAGCGTAGGTGTGTGTCTCCCGCACCCCGGGCAGCGGCAGGATGACGCGCTGCAGGAAATCCTGGAACATCGCCATGTCGGCGATGCGCGCCTTGACCAGATAGTCGAAGCCGCCGACCACCATGTGGCATTCGATGATCTCAGGCGCCCGCAGAACCGCCTCGGCGAAGCGGTCGAACACATGCGGCGCCGTGTGGTCGAGCCGCACCTCGATGAAGACGAGCTGCGCCTGCCCGATCCGGGCCGGATCGAGCACCGCGCGCACGGCGCGGATGAAGCCTTCGGCGAACAGCCGCTTGACGCGCTGCGTCGCCCCGGTCGGCGACAGGCCGACCCGGCGCGCCAGATCGAGCGTCGTGCGGCGGCCGTCCTCCTGCAACAAACGCAGCAGCGAGCGGTCGATACGGTCGAGATCGTCCATTTCAGGATCACACTTTTTGAGCAGACCAAACGTGATAATCACGCCAAAATAGCAAAAACAGTATATTTCATCACGCTCCCGGACCGCAATACCGTTGTCGTGCAACCGACAACGAAAGCGGATCCCATGACATCAGCGATATCGACCTCCCGCAGCGCCCAGGCCAAGGGTGACATGCCCGTACTCATCCTGAGCGAGGCCGAGGTGAAAACCTGCATCGACCTGCGCCAGCTTCTCGACGTGCTCGATGGCGGCTTCAAGGCCTTGTCCGGCGGCAAGGTGGTCAAACCGGCACGGCCGCAGCTCGATGTTCCGCAGGCCGGCTATTCGCTGGCGATGTCGGCATGGATAGCGGGCATGCATCTGACGGTGAAGATCGTCAACGTCTTCGAGGGCAACGTCGCCAAAGGCATCCCCAGCCACCTCGCCACCATCCATCTGTTCGACCCGCAGACGGGCATGCCGGTCTGCGTCATGGATGGCACCTACATCACCGCCGTGCGCACCTCCGGCTCGGCCGTGCTTTCGGTGCGTGAACTCGCCCGCCGCGACGCCAAGGTCGCAACGGTGGTCGGCGCCGGTGTGCAGGCCGGCCAGCATCTGCATCTTTTGCCGCTGGTGCGCGATTTCGCCGAAATCCGCGTTGTCTCCAAGGAATTTTCAGATGCGCAAGCACTTGCCGCGCAACATCCGGGTGTCGTTGCCGTCGCCGATATAGAGGCCGCGGTGCGCTCGTCCGACGTCGTCTGCCTGGCAACGCATTCCTATGCGCCGGTGATCTCGGCCGACTGGGTGCGGCCCGGCACTCACATCTCATCGGTCGGCGTCGCCCCGCCCGGCGGCGAATTGCCGGTCCAACTTATCAGCCGGGCCAGCCTGTTCGTCGAGACCAGGGACGCCTTTGCTCCGACGCCGGTCGGCTCTTGCGAACTGGCGGGCATTGATCCGAAAGCCGGAATCGAGCTCGGCGACATGCTGCTCGGGCGGCGGCCGGGACGGGTCAGCGCCGATCAGGTCACCGTCTACAAGGCCATGGGCGTCGCCATGGAAGACATGGTGGCCGCCGACCTCGCCTACCGCGAGGCGGTTCGGCGGGGAATGGGACGTGTAGTTGCGCTGTAGCGGAGCCGCTCAATTGTGGAGCCAGCGCCGCCCGTCGATAGGATCGTCCTTCTCCCCGTTTACGGGGAGAAGATGGCGGCAGCCAGATGAGGGGCGGCACCAACGTGGAGGGTTGGGACCAGCCCCTACCCCTCCACCGTCTCCAGCACGCTCAGCAGCGCGCCCTCCATGTCAGGCTCGTCGCCGGAGCAGACGCACAGCATCTCGGCGTCGCCCTCGCCCACCGACAGGTAGGCGTGACCCATGGTGGAATCGATATAAACGCTGTCGCCCTGTTTCAGCCGCACCGGCGCGTACTGGTCGGTGTGCAGCTCGATCTCGCCCTTGAGCACGATCAAAAATTCCTCGCCGGCATGCCTGGTCAGCGGGCCGAATTCCTGCGGCGTGCGGGCGCGTGCATAGGCGTGGATCGGCACCATGCGCTTGCGCACCAGATCGGTGGCCAGATAGCGGTAATCGTAGTTGCGGGTCAGCTGGCGCAGCGTGTTGGACTGCGAGGTCACCGAACGACGGGTGCGCGCGGCCGGCTGCTTGCGGTCCCCGCTCAGCAACTCGGTGACATGGATGCTCAGCCCCTCGCAGACCTGCAGCAGCTTGTCGTAGCTCAGCGACATCTGGTCGTTCTCGACTTTGGACAGCGTCGACACCGCGACGCCGGTCAGCGTGCTGACCTCCTGCAAGGTCCAGCCATGCGTCTTTCTCAAGCCGCGCAGACAATCACCGAGGTTCGGTTGCTCCGACATCGTCAGCTCCTGGCGCGGCCACTGAGCCGCTTCTTCACCCTTGGTAGTCCAACTCCCTGCCGCCATCAACAACGCTAATATTTTCTTATACGCTAAATATTGACTGGATACGAAATTATTTCTACCCCTAGAGAGCATGCAGTCCAAGTCTCTCCAAAAAATCGTCGTCATCGGCGGCGGCATTGCCGGCCTTTCGCTGGCGGCGGCCGTGCAATCCTGGGCCGAGATCACCGTGCTCGAGCGCGAGCTGCATCTCGGCTACCACGCCAGCGGCCGCTCCGCGGCGCTGTTTTCCGAAACCTATGGCAATGCGCTGGTGCGGGCGCTATCGCTGGCCAGCCGGCAGGCGATCATCGATGGCGGCTTCGCCGCCCACCGGCGCGGCGCGCTGCACGTCGGCGGTGTCGAAGACAGTGCAGCCGTCGACCGCATGGCGGCCGAGATGCAGGCGCTGGTGCCGAGCGTACGGCGCCTGTCGGCCACGGAAGTCACCGCGCTGGTGCCGGTCATCGCCACGGCAACCACCTGCGGCGGCGTCCATGAACCCGGCGCGCTCGATGTCGACACGGGAAAGATGCTTGCGGCTTCAGCCTCCGCGCTCAAGGCCGGCGGCGGCGTGATCCGCACCGGCCAGGAAGTGCTGGAGATTTCTCGCGTCGCAAACGGCTTCAGCGTCACCACCAGTGCCGGCGCCTACCAGGCCGACATCGTCGTCGACGCCGCTGGCGCCTGGGTCGATGTCGTCGCCGGGCTGGCCGGTCTCTCCGGTCTCGGCTTCCGGCCGAAGCGCCGCACCGCCTTCCTGTTCGATCCACCCGCCGGCACGGACATCAGCGCCTGGCCGCTGGTGGTCGATTTGCATGAACAATTCTACTTCAAGCCCGATGCCGGCAGGTTGATCGGCTCGCTGGCCGACGAGACCGATTCCGAACCCTGCGACGCCTTTCCGGAAGACATCGACGTCGCCATCGCCGTCGACCGCATCGAACAGGCGACGTCGCTGCGCATCGGCCGTCCGTCGACGCCGTGGGCTGGCCTGCGCACCTTTTCGCCCGACCGCACGCCGGTCATCGGTTTCGACCCGCGCCTGCCCGGCTTCTTCTGGCTTGGCGGCCAGGGCGGCTACGGCTTCCAGGTGTCGCTGACGCTGGCGCGGCTGGGTGCGGCGCTGCTGCGCGGCCAGCCGCTGCCGGACGATCTCACGGCACGCGGTATCACCTCCGCCGCGCTTGCGCCCGACCGTTTCATCACCCCGGCGGCGACGCCATGAACTTCACCGGCCTGCCCTTCCCTCAACCCGTAAAGTGTCATCAGGAGCGTTTGCGATGAAATCCGTTCTGCGCGCAGTCCTTACCTCGTCCTTGCTGGCCTCGTCCGTCCTTCTTGGCGGACAGGCCTACGCCAAAACCCTGGTCTATTGCTCGGAAGCCAATCCCGAAACCTTCAACCCGGCGATCGGCACGGCGGACTCCACCATGGATGCCGCCGCCAAGACGATCTTCAACCGGCTGGTCGAGTTCAAGCCTGGCACCACCGAGGTCGGGCCGGCGCTGGCCGAAAGCTGGGAGGTCTCAGCCGACGGCAAGATCTACACGTTCCACCTACGCCACGGCGTGAAATTCCAGTCGAACGACCACTTTACACCGTCGCGCGAGTTCAATGCCGACGACGTGCTGTACACCTTCAACCGCCAGCGCGACGCCAGCAATCCCTACCACAAGCTCGGCGGCGGCGCTTACGAGTACTTCAACGCACTGGGCATGGGCTCGCTGATCGACAAGATCGACAAGGTCGACGACCACACCGTGCGCTTCTCCCTGACGGCGGCCAACGTCACCTTCCTGCCCGGCATTGCGCTCGACTATCTCTCTATCCTGTCGTTGGAGCAGACCGAAAAGATGGTCGCCGCCGGCACGCCGGAACTGATCGATAGCGAGCCCGTCGGCACCGGCCCGTTCGTGCTGCAGGCCTATGTGCCCGACAGCCAGATCCGCTACGCCGCCAACAAGGATTACTGGCGCGGCGCGCCGAAGATCGACACGCTGGTGTTCGCCGTCACGCCCGAACCGACCACGCGCGTCGAGCGTCTCAAGGCCAATGAGTGCCAGGTCGCCGCCCCGCCCCCGCCCAGTGCAGTCGCCGATTTGCGCACCGATCCCGACATCACCGTGCTCGACCTCAAGGGCCAGAACATCGGCATTCTCGGCTTCAATGTCGAACACCAGCCGCTCGGCGATGTGCGCGTGCGCATGGCGCTGGCCAAGGCCGTCGACCGCAAGGCGATCGTCGACGCCGTCTATGCCGGCGCCGGCACGGTCGCCGGCAGCGTCGTGCCGCCGGCGCAGATCGGGGCCGTCACCGACGCCGGCATCGACTATGACCCGGATGGCGCGAAGGCGCTGCTGAAGGAAGCCGGCCACGAAAGCGACCTGAAAATCAGCCTGTGGGCGATGCCGGTATCGCGGCCCTACAATCCCAATGCCAAGCGCATGGCCGAGATGATCCAGGCCGACTGGGCGAAAGTCGGCGTCAAGGCCGAGATCGTCAGCTTTGAATGGGGCGAATATCTCAAGCGCACCGCGGCGGGCGAACAGGACGCCTATCTGCTCGGCGGCAGCAGCGACAATGGCGACCCCGACAACATGCTGAGCTACCTGCTGTCCTGCGACGGCGTGAAGGGCGGCTCCAACCGCTCGCGCTGGTGCGATCCGGCCTTCGAGAAGCTGCTGCAGGACGGTCGCGTCGCCGCCGATCCGAAACAGCGCGCCGACATCTACGCCAGGGCGCAAGCGATCCTGAAGGTCGAGGTGCCGGTGGCGCCGATCGCCCATTCGGTGGTGGCGATCCCGATCCGCAAGAGCGTGCTCAACTACGTGCTCGACCCCTTCGGCCGGCAGAACTTTGCCGCCGTCGATATGGCGGAGTGAAGCTTGGCGACCCTGCCCTCGGGCTCGGCCCGGGGACGCATCGACGTCTACGAAACCAGCAATTTAGCGGCGAAAGCAGAATCCATGCGTGAAGACCTCAACGCTCTCCTCAAAGCCTATCTCACCGATGGCGCGGTGGGCGCATCACTCGCATACTCCACTGGCGCCGCACCAACCGCCATCACCGTCGGCCTCGCCGACCGGGAGCATGGCGTTGCCGTCTCGCCCGACCGCCTGTTCAAGATCGGCAGTTGCACCAAGACCTTCGTCGCCGCCGCATTGGTCAAGCTCGCTCAGGACGGCAAGCTCGAGCTCGGCGCACCGATCGCCTCCTGGTTTCCCGACCTCCCAGGAGCAAAAGACATTTCGGTGCGCCAGCTGATCAACCACCGCAGCGGCCTGCCCGAGTTCGAATATTACATTCCGATGGATCCGAGCCGGCAATGGACGCCGCAACAGCTGGTCGACATAGCCTTCGTTTCCGACAAGCAGAAGGCGCCGGGCGGGCCCGCCGTCTACAACAACACCGGCTATGTTCTGGCCGGCATGGTGATCGAGGCTGTCTCCGGCCAGTCGCTGGGCGGTTATGTCAGAAGCGCGGTGCTGCACCCGCTCGGCCTGACAAACACCTGGTCGCCGGCCACCGAGGCCTTTCCGGAGAAATCGATGGTACGCGGCTATTACCACCGGCCGCCGCCGGCGGCGAATGCGCCCGCCGATATCGCCTCGGGCGGCGAGATGTGGCGCATGGACGGCGTGCTGCCCTATTCCGGCGGCTTGCAGGATTCTTCCGATTCCTTCCCGTTCGGCGCTGCCTATGGCTGTGGCGACATGGTGTCGACGCCGTCCGACATGGTGGGTTTCATGCGCGGCCTGTTTTCCGGAAAGCTGCTGTCGCCACCGTTCTTCGCCGAGATGTTTGAGCACCGTGTGCCGGCAAGCTTTCCAGGCACCCGCATGCGCGAAACCGGTGCCGGCATGTTCCAGAGCATCTATGCCGACCGCGCCTTCTACGGCCACCAGGGCAGCATTCCCGGCTATGTCGCCGTGATGCTGCACGATCCGATCTCGGGGTTGACCATCGCCATGACCAGCAATGTCGGCTCCGGCAACCGGCTGTCCTTCCAGGCCAGTGGCCTCCATCCGGTGGTCGATAAGGCAATCCAGATCATTCTGGAAAACTAGCCGCAAAAGATCGCCACGGCGGCAGCGACGATCGCCGCGTTGTCCTTCGCCACAGTTCCATCGGCGAGCGTATTGCCGTCTTCCAGACCGACCCGTGTCGACCAGCGCTTGCGATGCGCAAGCTTGACGAAGGGCCAGACAGTTGCATCGACGCCATGCAGCAGGATCGGCCGCCGTACCCCGGCGCGCTCGAGCACGGCGACGATGCCATGCGCTTCGTCGAGTGCAGCGGACAGGTCCGGGATGTCGATCTCGATCAGAATGCGCAGCACCTGGTCGTGGCCGGGAAGCGCTACGAAGCGCTCGGCATCGGCGACGACGGCAAGCCCCGCCTCGATGCCGACACCACGCTGGCGCAGCAGTTCCATCACGGCGGGCGCATCCGGTTCGGACAGGTTGACCGAAGCATAGTCGGGCAGGTCTCGCCAGCCGGCGATCGCCGTGCGGGTCCGCTCGACGTCGTTCTCGATCCAGGCGCCGGTCGACACGCCGACCAGTGTTCCCGGGCAGGTCCGGCGCACCGCCAGCACGGTGGCGTCGACGGCTGCCAGGCTTTCGCGCCCGTCAGTGCCGCGCGGATGGATGTGCAGTTCGGCCGCTCCAGCGGCGACGCAGGCTGCCGCATCGCTGGCCATTGCCTCGGCAGTCAGCGGCAGCTTCGGGTGGAAATCGCGCACGCGCGCGCCGTTGATGCAGGCCTGGACGATCATCGGTCTCACCTTGCGCAGGAAGTTGACAGTCTAATCACGCGGCGGTGAAGCCGCCAATCTCCCCCGTGTGGGGGAGATCTTCAATCTCATCAAGCGTGCAGGCTGCGAAACAGATCGAAAATCTGATTGTTCAGGTCGGCAGGACAGCGCCCCCCTTTATCCTGCCGGACATCTCCCCCACGGGGGGAGATTGGCAGCATCAACGCCGCGCGCCTCCCCGCAACATTCGGCGGCATTTGAATAAAAGCCGCTTGTGGATATTTACCCGGCGTTCCCTCGTCTCCGGCAAGGTCTTCTAGGGCGGGATCATGGAGGGACCATTGACCAGCGATTTTTCAGCCGCCCGCATCCACCTCGAACGAGCCTATCATTATCTGCAAGGCAACGACGAGACGAGTCGCGCGGCCTGTGAAGCGCTCGATCTGTTGATCGAAGCGGTGACGGAAGCGCAGCACAGGCGACCCGAGGCTGGAGTGCTGGAGTTTCCGCAATCGACGGCGCGCCGAACCGGATAGAATGCGGCGAGTTTCAGGCCAGTTCGGCCTGGCCTGAAACTCGCCGCACCCGGATCACGATGCCTTGCGGGCCGTCGCTCCCTTGGTCGCACGCGCGACAATTCGTTCCAGCGGCTCTGGCCGGTGCAGCAAAAATCCCTGGCCGAAGGCGACGCCCATGTCGCTCAACATGGCCAGCGTGTCCTGCTGTTCGATCTTCTCGCCGACCACGTCACAGCCGAGGCTGCGGGCGATGCTGGTGATGGCCAGCACGATCTCGCGGTCGAAACGGCTTTGGGTGATGTGTTCGATGAAGGAGCCGTCGATCTTGATCGTGTCGACGGGGAACCGCCGGAGATATTCGAACGAGCTCATACCGGCGCCGAAATCATCGAGGCTGACCCGGCAGCGCCGCTCGCGCGCCTTGCGCACAAACTGTTCGGCCGCGTCGAAATTGGTGACGGCGGCGGTTTCGGTGATCTCGAAGCCGATGCCCGAATGCGGCGCCCCGGTTTCTTCTATGACGTTGTCCACGAAGTCCCAAAGCTGCGGGTCGCTCAGCGTCTGCGCCGACAGATTGAAGCCAAGCGTCAACGCCCCCGAACGCAAGGCGGCACCATGCCGCGACAGCGCGGTGCGGATGATCCAGCGGTCGAGCCGCGACGCGATGCCGAACCTCTCGGCCACCGGAATGAACTCGCCGGGTGGCACCAGCCGGCCGTTGCGGGCAGCGAGCCTGGCCAACACTTCGACATGGCGGCTTTCCAGCCACGGCTTGCCGAGCAGGTGGATTTCCTGACCGAACAGTTTCAGCCGTCCGTCTTCCATGGCATCGACGGTGTCAGCGGCGACACGCGCGGCATTCAGCCCGCCCAATCCCGCCTCTGCTGCCGCGGAGAAGACCGCGAAGCGGTTGCGACCGGCGGCCTTGGCTGCGTAGCAGGCGTCGTCGGCACAGGCCAGCGCGTCGGCGACCGTGGTGCTGGCATCATCGACGAAAGCGATGCCGATCGAGGCCGCCAGCTTGCGGGTCGACGCGGCCACGCCGAGAT
>NZ_RZTC01000120.1:9750-17564 GCF_004023165.1 Mesorhizobium sp. M7A.F.Ca.MR.176.00.0.0
CTTCAGCGCCAGGTCGCCGGCGGCGTGGCCGGCAAAATCGTTGAGCGCCTTGAAGTAGTCGAGATCGACGTAGAACACCGCCAGCGGCGCACCCGCCGCTATATGATCGGCGAGCAGCCGGTCGAAGGCGGAGCGGTTGTACAGGCCGGTCAGCGCATCGTGACGGGCGGCATAGGCGAGCTCCTGCTCGCGCAGCTTTTCCTCGGTGATGTCGCGCACCGTGCCAAGAACCTGGCCCGCCGCACCGGCAATGGCGATGAAGCGCACCAGCGATTCGACATGGCGAATGACGCCGTCGCGCTTGATGATGCGGTACCGGGAGGCGGTAACTCGGTCCGAACCGGGTGTCGGCAAATGCGCCTGCTCGGTGGCTTCCCTGTCGTCGGGGTGCAGGAAAGTATGCCAGAGGTCGGCGGTCACTTCGTCCGTATCGGCGACGAGGCCGAATATGTCTCTGGTGCGGGCGTCCCAATAGCTCTTGTTGGTGGCGATGTCGTGGTGCCAGATGCCGGTGCCGCTGGCGGCGAGTGCCAGCCGGAAGCGCACATTGACCTGCTCGAGTTCGGCTTCGGCGGCCTTCTGCTTGGTGATGTCGGTCTGCACGCCCATCAGCCTGAGCGGCTTTCCGGAGGCGTCGCGCTCGACAATGCCGCCGCGATCGAGCACCCACACCCAGTGGCCCTGCTTGTGCTTCAGCCTGAGTTCGGTCTCGATGGCGTCGGTCTGTCCGGCGATGTGGCGGTCGCCGCTGGTCAGCGCCCGCTCGCGGTCGTCGGGATGGGTCAGTTGCAGCCACAGGTCGGCTGTGTCGGCAAGCTCGCTCTCATCGTAGCCCAGCATCCGCGCCCAGGTCGCGGAATAGAAGCAGTCGCCGGTTACAAGATCCCAGTCCCAGACACCAAGATGGGCGCGCTCCAGGGCCTTGGCCCAGAACGTTCCATTGCGACTTTTCTTGCCCTGACGCGCCATCGTCTGCTTCGCCTGCTCCACCGCAGGGCAATCTGCGGCAAAACCAGAGAAGAAACAGTTACCGCGGCGATGGCGGGCTGCTTTGTTGGCTCCTCACCTGCCGCCTCTGCTCTTCGATTGGCCGGCAAGAACCGGAGTTTCGCATCGGCCGGATGTTCCTAGTCATGGCTCCAGGTCATCGCCAATCCGATGATCCCGGATCATCGGCGGCGCCGATGATCACGTTGCACAGACAAGAGGACCTCCCAATGACCAAGCAAGAAGACAACAAGGCCGTCGTCGTCAGATGGTTCACCGACTTCTGGGGTGAAAGCTGCGACCTGTCCGTCGTCGACGACATCGCGGCACCCGACATGCTGCTGAAATACTCGCTGCACGAGCCGCGCCGCGGCCGCGACGACATCAAGGCCTTCATGAGCGGCTTCCGCGCCGCCTTCCCGGACCTCAACTTCTGGGCCACCGCCGACCTGATTGCCGAAGGCGACTATGTCGTCGGCCAGTGGGAGGGCGGCGGCACGCATACCGGTCCGGCCTTCGGCGACTTCCTCGCCGGTTCGCTGCCGGCCGCCACCAGCCGCACCATGCGCTTCACCGGCACCACGGTGCTGAAGGTGGTCGACGGCAGGATCGTCGAGGAGATCGGCCTCGATGACGGGGTCGCCGCCCTCACCCAGCTCGGTCTGATCAAGGCCGCCTGAGCCGATCAGGCAAAACGATCGTTCGGGCCAGGCGGCGTCAATGCCGCCTGGCCTCATTGCTTACTGGCTCGGCGCCATTGCGTGCTCGCATGACACTTTCGGGTTCATGTCGGCGAACGTACCTGTCGGGTTGCCTTTCCAGGCCCAGACATGCAGTTCGTAGAATTCACCCAGCCCATAGCGGTTGGGGGCGCTGTTGAAGTTGAACAACTGGCCGTCCAACGATGCCGGTCCTTTCGAAGTGATGTACTCGACCGCCACCAGCTTCAGCGCGCCATCGGCCAACGGCTCGTACATCACGGCTTCGGGACGGGCGATGTCGATCTTGTCGTCGTTCAGATACCGGCCGTTGACATAGTGAATGCCCATGGCGCCGCCGGTGATGCCGCTGGCACAGGGAATAGGCGAATAGCCCTCTGATACCGCTGTCTTGACGTCGATGAACCGGCTGTTGGCAGCCCGCACCTTGTCGGCCAGCGGGTTAGAGCCGGAGGCAGCTTCAGCCGGCTCCTGATGCGCCTGCGCAAGGGTAGTCCAGGTTGCCAGCATGGTCCCCGCCATAAGAAGTCCGCTGCGAAAGTTTGATGTCATCTTCATTCCATTCTTCTTGAAAAAGCACAGCTGGCCGGCCGCCGAAAATACGGAGGCCCGGCAGGCAAGCGCTGTGGCTGTTGTTGCTTGGATATCCCGAAATCGATGCGACTACCGGGAAGGATCATCCCTTCGGCAGATATGGGATCGTTCCGGCCAGATCGGTGTTGTCAATCATCTGGAAACGGCTGTCGCTGCCGCCCTGACGGGCCGACACGAAGGGCGCGTAGGCAGGGTCGGTGTGAAGGCGCGCGCCGCCGCTTCCGACGGGAACGCCATCAGCGCGATCAGCGTGGTATCGAGCGGCTTGCCTTCGAGGGTCTTCACATTGCCGCTGCGCGACAGATATCTGCCGCCATGTTTGTGGACGAGGTCGTGCACCGAGGCGGCATAGGCCGGCACCCACTGCGCGTCGTTTATCTTGATGTCTGCGATAACGTAGGCGGTCATGGTAGTCTCCTGGTTGCGGTGCACAGGGGTATCCCGTGCAACCGGCCAAAGGGCTCGCATGGCAAGGCACCCGCCAACCAGTCCGCGATCTGTACCGGGGCAGTACAGTTTCCGTACTGGCCGCTTCATCCAGGAAGGCCTAATATTCGGTCAGGTTTGAGGGAGAGGCACCAATCATGAGCCAGCACGGATACAAACAATTCTGCCCGCTATCGATGGCCGCCGAGGTGCTGTGCACCCGCTGGACGATGGTGCTGATGCGTGAACTGGTGGCCGGCTCGACCCGCTTCAACGACCTGCGCCGCGGCGTTCCCAAAATGTCGCCGACCCTTCTGTCGCAACGGCTGAAGGAACTTGAGATCGCCGGGATCGTCGAGCGCAAGGAAGTGCCGGGCGAAAAAGGAATCTTCGAATATCGGCTGACGGAAGCCGGCCGGGATTTGCGCCCGGTCGTCGAGGCAATGGGCTTCTGGGGGCAGAAATGGGTCGAGTCCCGGCTGTCGCTGAAGAACCTCGATCCGTCGTTGCTGATGTGGGACATGCGGCGCAATCTAAACCCCTCGCCGCTGCCTGAAGGGCGCACGGTGATACAATTCCTGTATCCGGATCTCCCGGCGTCCAAACGGTCGTGGTGGCTGATCGTCGAGAAGCACGGTGAGGTCGATCTGTGCTGGTACGATCCGGGCTTCGATGTCGACCTCTACGTCTCGACCGACCTGCACACGATTACGGCGATCTGGATGGGAGTGCTGACCGTCGAGAAGGCCGGCGCCAGGGTTGCCCTGACTGGTGACCAGGCCATCGGCAGGAAGATGCAGACCTGGCTCGGCCTCAGCCCGTTCGCGGTGGAACCCAAGCGCGCGGCTTAGCAGGGCCGAGGGCGCTTGGCAGGAAACGGGTGGCGAGACCGGCTTTTGACGGCTTCAATGCCGGCCATGTTCATCACCTTGGCGAAAAATCTGAAATCCGAGCCGCTGCAAATCGCCGACGATCCGCGCTGGGCACGAATCGTCGCGCGCGACAAGTCGGCCGACGGCGCATTCTGGTATTCGGTGGCAACGACCGGCGTCTATTGCCGGCCTTCCTGCCCGTCTCGGCGCGCCAATCCGAAAAATGTGCAATTGCACGACACCCTGGACCAGGCACGAGCGACTGGTTTTCGCCCGTGCCGGCGCTGCGACCCGGATGGCCCGTCGCTCGAGGCCGGCAACGCGGCGATGGTCGCCGCTGCCTGCCGCAGGATCGAGCAGAGCCAGGAAGAACCGTCGCTCGCTGAGCTGGCTGATGCCGCCGGCCGCAGCGCCGGTTATTTCCATCGTATCTTCAAGGCGGCCACCGGGCTGACACCGAAGGACTATGCCGCCGCGCACCGCGCCGCCAGGGTTCGTCAGGGCCTGGAAGACGGCGCCAGCGTCACGACGGCGATCTACGATGCCGGCTTCAATTCGAGCGGACGTTTTTATGAGAAATCCACTGGCATGCTCGGCATGACGCCGACGCGCTATCGCGCCGGCGGCGCCGATGAAGAGATCCGCTTCGCCGTCGGCGAGACCTCGCTCGGCGCCATCCTGGTCGCGTCCAGTCAAAAGGGCGTCGCCTCGATCCTGCTCGGCGACGATCCTGATGCACTGGTGCGCGACCTCCAGGATCGTTTCCCCAGGGCACGGCTGATCGGCGGCGACAGCGACTACGAAGCACTGGTCGCCCGCGTCGTCGGTTTCGTCGAGGTTCCGGCGCTCGGTCTCGATTTGCCGCTCGACGTGCGCGGCACCGCCTTCCAGCAGCGTGTCTGGCAGGCTTTACAAGACATCCCCGTCGGCCGCACGGTTTCCTATACCGAGATCGCGCAGCGCATCGGCGCGCCGAAGGCAACCCGCGCCATCGCCGCCGCCTGCGCCGCCAACAGTCTTGCCGTCGCCATTCCCTGCCACCGCGTGATCCGCAGGGATGGCGCCCTGTCCGGCTACGCCTGGGGCGCTGAGCGCAAACGCGCACTGCTCGACCGCGAGGCGGACGGGTCGAACGCACCCGGCAGCGCTTACCGATCCGCGCGGAGATGACGGCCAAGCATGCGCGCGATGGCAAGACCTCATGACAGCGTCACCGATGGGACCGCCCGCACCACCGCCGCCGGCAATCGCGCCGAAGAGGCGAAATCCCAGGTCATGGCCGCCATCGGCGGGCTGGTCGATGAGGGTAGGGCTGAGTGGAACCACACCGCAACCGGCGAGATCGAGCTGCGGCTGCTGAGCGGTGAGGTGTTTGTGCTTAGCGAGATGTCGGTCACACGTGTGGCATGAGCATGCTTGGCCGAAGTGCGAATGATCAAAATCAGCGCTCTACGGCGCCCCCCTCTGTCCTGCCGGACATCTCCCCCACAAGGAGGGAGATTGGCAGTTCCGGCGCCGGCTCTCGTCCTGCAACGTTGGAGATTGGCGAAGGCGGTGATGACAGCCAATCTCCCCACCCGTGGGGGAGATGTCCGGCAGGACAGAGGGGGCGCCGTAGAGCGCTTACCCTGGGCGTCCTTCACCCCCGTACGCGGGCGATTTGAGTTTGAAAGCAAGCATCGGAGTGAGCACCGACCGGCGCACAGCTAGGGTTCGCGCACAGACAAAGGAGTAAACGCAATGAACCTCATGCAAACCCAAATGGCGCCACCGGCGAGCGTCCCCAATGCCTTCGACACCATAAGCTACGCCATCGGTGAATCCGCAATCGGCGACGTCCTGGCAGCGCGCAGCCAGATCGGCGTCTGCGCCATCCTGATCAGCTCGGATGCTGACACACTGGAGCAGGATCTCGCCAACCGCTTCCCCGGCAAGGTACTGGTCGAAGACGAGGCCGCTTTGCGCGACGATCTCGCCGCAATCGCGCGCTTCATCGAAATGCCTGGCGTCGGCCTCGACCTGCCGCTCGACCTGCGCCACGGCACGCCATTCCAGCAGCGTGTTTGGGCCGTGCTGCGCAGCATCCCGTGCGGCGCCACCATCACCTACACCGCGCTCGCCCGGCGTCTCGGCCAGCCGAACGGCGCCCGCGCCGTGGCGACCGCCTGTGCGGCCAACGCGATTGCGCTGGGCATTCCCTGTCACCGTGTTGTCCGCGCCGCCGGCACGCTGTCGGGCTACCGCTGGGGCGTCGAGCGCAAGCGCGCCCTGCTCTACAAGGAGGCTACGATATGAATGCCCATGCCAAAATTGCCGCATCGGTGGTCGAAGCTGCTCAGACACGCATCGCCGGTTACGACTGGCCGGCCCTTGCTGCCGAACTCGACGGCTTCGGCTGCGCGGTGATCGAGAAATTGCTCTCGCCCGAAGAATGCCGGCAGATCGCCGGCCTCTATCCCGAGGAGAAGCATTTCCGCAGCCACATCCATATGGCCAGGCACGGCTTCGGCAAGGGCGAGTACCGCTATTTCCGCTATCCCTTGCCCGACCTCCTGGGTGGCCTGCGCAGCGCGCTCTATCCCAGGCTGGCCGAGGTCGCCAATCGGTGGAACGAGCGCATGGGGCAGGCCATGCGCTATCCCACGACGCATGCCGCGTTTCTCGAGCAGTGCCATGCCGCCGGCCAGACACGGCCGACGCCGCTGCTGCTGCAATATGTGCCTGGCGACTTCAACTGCCTGCACCAGGATCTCTATGGCGATCTCGCCTTTCCGCTGCAGGTGGCGATCCTGCTCTCCGAACCGGGCCGGGATTTCACAGGCGGCGAGTTCGCGCTGACGAGCAGCGCCCGCGCATGCAGAGCCGAGTCGAAGTGGTGCCGCTGCGGCAGGGCGACGCCGTTGTGTTCGCCGTCCACAACCGGCCGGTGCAGGGCACCAAAGGCAACTACCGCGTCAATCTGCGCCACGGCGTCAGCCGGCTGCGCTCAGGCATGCGCCACACGGTAGGGATTATTTTCCACGATGCCAAGTGAGCAGGGAGAAGATGGAGGTTCCCCTCACCCCGCCGGTGCATAACGGCTGACCACCATGCCGCAGGCATAGGCCTTCGAGCCGAGCAGCCGCAGGTTCCTAAAACCGCCCTGATCAAAAATCCGGCGGCCCGCCCCCAGCACCGCCGGGTTGACGAACAGCTGGAACTCGTCGACCAGCCCGGCCGCGATCAGCGCTGACGCGAAACCGGCGCCGCCGAACACGGCAATGTCGCCACCCTCGCCCGTCTTCAGCGCGTTGACCTCGCGCGGCAGGTCGCCGCTGGCCACACTGGTGCGCTCCCAAGCCGGCTCCCAGGCCGATTGCTCGAGCTTGTCGCTGAGCACCACCTTGCGGGCGTCGACGATGCGCTGCGCAAAGGCGTAGAACGGATCGCGCGGAAACTTCTTCGCCGCATTGCCCCAATGGGTGAGATAGCCCTCCTGTGCCATCTTGCGGCTGAGCAGGATGGTATCGACGCCTGCGAAGACAGCGTTGAAGTCCTGCTTCAGCGCATCGTCCCAGGCGCTCTCGTCACCCCACTCCCAGAGCTGCCAGGAATGGTCCTCGGTGGCGCCGACAAAGCCGTCGACCGATATCTGCATCTGCAGGACCAGCTTTTTCACCGTCATTCTCCTCAGGGCCATCCAAAACAGTTTACATTTGGAACCGTTGACGCAAGGCCAAAACGATGTCAATAGTAAAGTGATTTAAAAATGGAAGCATAGATGTCGACGCGCGAAAAATCCGGCTGCCCGATCAACCTGTCGCTCGAACTGATCGGCGACCGCTGGACGCTGCTCATCATCCGCGACATGGCCTTCGCCGGCAAAAGGCACTTTCGCGAATTCCTGCAATCCGACGAAGGCATCTCCTCGCGCACGCTGGCCGAGCGGCTGCAAACGCTTCAGGAGGAAGGCATCCTCACCAGAAGCGACGACCCGACGCATGGCTTGAAAACGGTCTACCGGCTGACCGAAGCAGGCATCGACCTCTTGCCGGTGCTGGCGACGCTCGGCGCCTGGGGCAGCAAGCACCGCAAGGCCGACGATAAGCTGGCCAGGATTGCCGGCGAATTGGCGGCAGGCGGCGAAGCGGCGCTGGAAAAGATGAAAGCGGCGCTGCGATCGGAGCATATTGTCTAGGCGTTGCGCTGTTTCCCTTCTCCCCCTGTGGGAGAAGGT
>NZ_RZTC01000011.1:0-25344 GCF_004023165.1 Mesorhizobium sp. M7A.F.Ca.MR.176.00.0.0
CAGCCGGCTGGCTTATCCCGAGGGCTGCCGCTGCTCGCCTTGTCGAACCGGCCCGCAACACTTCTCGGAAGACTTTCAGTTGACGGAGCTTCAGGTCGCTCTGCAGCAACTCCATTCCGGCGCTCCTTTCCCTGATAACGCCACCCGGGAAGCAGATACCACCAACCTGGGGAAGCAATAAGCCATCCCAGTATATAACGGCGCGTTATAGAAAAAATATTAAAAATTATAGATTGAGTGTGGAATATCAAGCGATACAATTAGACAACATCTCACATTAACTCCGAATTACAAATAAAACAATTCGCAACCTTGGGTTAAACAGCTTGGTATCAGCGAGAAAGATCGGCGTACCTGGCGGTATTGCGAGTCGAGGAAAGCGCCCTATGGGTGGTTTTACTACTCAGTTTGTTGTCGCACTCACCGTGACCATAGGCCTGGCCCTTGTCAGCGGCTGCCTGGGTACGGCATTTGGGTTGTTTCTGGCGATTTCGAAGGGCACGGCACAACCGCGCCTCAACCGTGTCGTGACGGCCTACACCACGGTTGTCCGTGGTGTACCAGAACTTCTCATTATCCTGCTCATCTACTTCGGCGGAACCACGCTCGCCAGCAAGATCGCCGGCCGGTATGTGGAAGTGAACGCATTCACCGCAGGCGTTATCGCGCTCTCGGTCGTCTTCAGCGGTTATGCCACCGAAGTGTTCCGGGGTGCCATTGCGGCAGTGCCAGCGGGTCAAACCGAAGCGGCAAAATCGCTTGGGCTGAACGCCTGGCAGCGCTGGATGTTCGTCATCGGACCGCAGATGCTGCGGCTGGCGCTGCCTGCCTATGGCAATCTCTGGATTTCGCTCTTCAAGGATACCGCGCTGGTTTCGATCGTCGGCCTGACCGACATCATGCGCGTGGCGTATGTCGGGGCCGGATCTTTGCGCGCACCGTTGACCTTCTACCTTGCGGCCTCCGCTCTCTATCTCTCGCTGACCACCGTCACGCTGCTGTCGATCCGGCTTGCCGAGCGGCGCTATCCGGCACTCGGCCGATAAGAGGGAGCGACCCATGAACCTCGGCTTGATGTTTGACGCAATGGTTGTCCTGCCTTCGGGCATTGGACTCACATTGACCCTGACGGTCCTTTCGCTGACGGCTGGATTTGTTCTGTCCGTGCCGCTCGCCTTTATCCGCGCGTTCGGACGTCCTAGTCTCTCGCTCGCGGTGCTCGCATACACCTATGTGATCCGCGGAACGCCGATGCTGGTTCAGCTCTTCCTGCTCTACTACGGCCTCGGTCAGATCGAGGCCGTGCGAACCAGCATCTTCTGGGTGATCCTGCGCGATCCTTTGTGGTGCGCCCTTCTGACATTTTCGCTTAACAGCGCGGCGCACACCACCGAGATTCTGTGCCGCGGTCTCCAGTCCGTGCCTAAGGGTGTCACCGAGGCGGCCACGTCTCTCGGCTTGAAACGCTTCCAGATCGCTCGCCTGGTCACCTTCCCGATCGCTTTCAGGATATCGCTTCCGGCCTACGGCAACGAGGTCGTGGGGATGATCAAGGGTTCGTCCCTGGCGAGCACCGTCACGCTGCTCGAGATCACCGGCATGGCGAGACAGATGGTTTCGACGACGTTCGCGCCTTACGAGATCTTCATCGTCGCCGGAGCGATCTACCTATCGCTCACCTCGATCGCGGTGAAAGCGATCCAGTTCCTGGAACGGCGACTGTCGACCGACGGCCATCGCGTGCGTCGACGAAAGCCGCGATTGCGCCCTCCATTGCCTGACCCTGAGACCACGACGCCCCTGCCCTGACCCGCGGGTCTTTCGGCAGCCCTTTCCATCCAACCAACGAAGAGGTGCATAATGCGCATACCCTTGGCTATTGCTGTTTCCATCGCATCCCTGATGTCGGCATTTCCTGCCAGCGCCCAAAGCAAGAGCGTCATATCGATTGCCACTGAAGGCGCCTCCCCGCCCTGGGACGGTACCGACGCGAACGGTCAGCTCTACGGTTACGATATCAATGTCGGACTGGAGCTTTGCCGTCGCATCGAGATCAAATGTACCTTCGTCCCGCAGGATTGGGACGGTATCATCCCGGCGCTGCTTGTCGGCAAGTTCGACGTGATCATGTCCGGCATGGCGATCACAGAGAAACGCAAGCAGTCGATCGCGTTCTCGATCCCCTACGCCGCCGGCTTCAACCAGTTCGTGGTGCGCAAGGAGCTGGGTCTCGACGCCGGCGACACCAAGGAGAAGGTCAACCTTTCGACCATCGGGGACAAGGAAAAGGCGACCCTTGAACGCCTCAGGTCGACGCTCGCCGGCAAGGCGATCGGGGCCTTGCGCTCGTCGAATTCGGAAGCCGTCGTGAAGGAAATCCTGGGCGATGTCGTGACCATCCGCAGCTACGACAGCCTGGACAATTTGAAGCTCGACCTGGCCGCGGGTCGCATCGACGGCGGCCTCGCCGACTATTTCACCTGGCGGGATTTTCTGGAGACGCCTTCCGGTTCGGATGCGGTGTTTTTCGGCCCCGAGCTGAAGGGCGGGCTCTGGGGGCCTGGCGTCGGCGCCGGCATGCGAAAGAACGATACCGAGTTGCTCGCCAAGTTCAACGCAGCCATCGCCGCCGCCACCAAGGATGGGACGATCAAGGCGCTGAGCCTGAAATGGTTCAAGAGCGACATCTCGCCTGCCCTCTCGCAATAGGCGGGCACCCGACTTCGACATTGACGGGGCGCAGGCGCGGAACGCCAGCGCCCTCCCCTCCTTCAAGGCGAGTTCCATGAAAGACCAGTTCTGCGCGGTCGTCACCGGCCAATCCCTGATCACGCACGACATCCGTGACGTCAAAGACGAACGCTTCATCGCCGTTACGGACTTCCTGCGCCAAGGCGACGTCGTCTTCACCAACTTCGAGTCGACGATCCTGGGCAAGCACGGCGGCTGGCCGACCAAGGGCAAATACTTCGGCTATTCCAGGGCTGAAGTGCTCGACGCGTTGCAGGCCATCGGTTTCAACGCGCTTGCGCTCGCAAACAACCACGCCTTCGATCTCGGCGCCGGCGGCATCCTCTCGACGCTGGAGGAAGTGGAAGCGCGCGGCTTCCTCCATGCCGGCATCGGGGCCGACGAGACAGACGCGAGGAAACCGGGCGGCCGCCGCCTGGGCGCGAGCCAGGTCGCGCTTCTCGCGATGGATGCAGGCCCTGGCCCGACCAACATGTATGCCGAAGACCGCACGGCCTTCCGGCCGGCTCGGCCCGGCGTCAATCGTCTGACCACCGTTCGCAAGATGGGGGTGCCGGATGGACATTTCCGCAGACTGGCGAGGCTGGGCGCTCATTTGCAAAGCTCCCCTTTTGAACTGGCCAACTATGCGCAGCCGGAGGATCCTGTGGCGGTGTCAGCCGACAAGGAGATCAATTTCTACGGCACCGTGTTCACGCAAGCCGCCGATTTCGGCCGTCTGGTCGAAGTCGATCAGCGGAGCGCGAGTGTCCATCTGTCCGCCATCCGGCATGCGGCGGCACAAGGCGATTTCGTCATTGCCTATCTGCACCACCATCACTGGGAACCAGGTTGGCAGGACGTGCCGCGCTGGGTGCAGACCTTTGCCCGGATGTGCATCGACGCCGGCGCCAACCTTTTCGTCAGCCACGGCGCTCCGGTGCTGCAGGCCGTGGAAATCTACAATGGCGCGCCGATCTTCTACGGCCTCGGCAACTTCCTTTTCCACGTCCACCCCGAAGAAACCGAATGGAATCCCCCGGAAGTCTGGCAAAGCATTGTCGCCGCATGCCGCTATGATGGGAGCGGAAATCTAGCGGGAATAGACCTCCTGCCCGTAGCGATCGGCGCGGACCCCCAGTCTCTTGGCTCAGCAACGGGCAGACTGGTGCCCGTCGCCGTCACGGGAACCGCAGCGCGAGACATCCTGGAGGGATTCGCGACCCGCTCGCGGGCGTTCGGCGTCGAGATCGAAGTATCCTCGACCTGCGTCCGCATCGCCCTGCCCGCACGAAAATTCGGCTGACGGCCCCGACCGGCCGTCAGCCGGTCTTGCATTCGGCAGGCGCGGCTTCGCCGGCCGTCTCGCTATCCGCCTTTATGTCTGGCAGGGCCAGTTCTTCTCCTAACGCTGCGATCAGGGACGAGACGCGACCGCGCACACGCGGCGGAAGGTTCACAAGCCCCTCGATCAGGCGCCGGCCCTCCGCGCTGGCAATGAAATCCAGGCGCTCATCGACCGGCAGGGTCCGCGCCTCGACGCGGGTCTCACCGTTTCCCGGCAGGCCTGCGAAGAAGCGGCCGACAGGAACGCCCAACGAGCTGGCGATCTCGTAGAGCATCGACGCGCTCACGCGATTGCGCGCGTTCTCGTACTTCTGGAGCTGCTGGAAACTGATGCCTATGGATCGGGCAAGCTGCGCTTGCGAGACGTCGGATTGGACGCGAACCGTCGCAATCTGCCTGCCGACATGCTGATCGGCCGGATGAGGGTCACTGTCGATCTTTGGCTTCGGCCCCGTCCGAAGGAGGACGGTGCGTTCCGGTTTCAACAAGGCCTTTCGATCCTCCACTAGTCAGCCGGATAGAGAGTCTGTCGCGCGCGCTCCGGGCCTCTTCCTCCGAGGTCACCTGCAGATCGAATCGCCATTTAATATACCTTATAGGGTTCAAAATAACCCTATAGGTGGCAAAGAAAATCCGCCTGCCGATTGTGGACTCATGGTCAGTCCACGACAGATTCGAGCCGCAAGGGCCTTGCTTGGTTGGTCGCAGCAGGAGCTTGCCGACAAGGCCATTGTCTCGCTGAATGCGCTAACCCGGTTGGAAAACGGCAAGGTCGATTCCCGGATCAGCACTTTGCAGGCTATTGAGGCGGCTCTGATAAAAGCGGGTGTCGAATTCCTGTCCGCTGGCCAAAAGGGTGAAGGTGTACGGCTCTTAGATCCTGGTGCTTGAATGTCCCGTTGGCGGAAAGGGTTCGCACAATTGCACTTGCCAAGGGTATCTCCTGCTCGGGTGACGGGAGGCAAAGTCGTGGTATTGTCGGAATCAGCCATGATCCGAGCTCGCTGAAGCTTGGGTGTGGTCAGCCTGGGCAGATGCCTACCATGAGCCCGTCAAGCAATTTGTCTAACGTCAGTCATTTAAGCTGACATTCGCACCAAAGTCAACCAAAAGACTGATTTTAGCTGGATGAGCCAAATTTCCGTGGAGCAATGCAGAGGCGCCAGAGCGATGCTCGGCTGGAGCCAAGCTGAACTGGCCCAATCAGCAAATGTTTCGCGCGCTACGGTCGTGGATTTCGAAAGAGGCTTGCGCGTCCCACACCGCAACAACCTCGGTGCCATTCGTGAAGCGCTCGAAGCTGCTGGTATAGAATTCATTCCGGAGAATGGCGGCGGTGCTGGTGTGCGCTTGGCCAAACGGCGCTAGCGGATCAGAACGCAACGCTTCGAAGCGATTCGCCCAACCTACACGAACTTTGGGGCGCTTTGCCCGGCACCATCCGTATAGGGGAGATGAAGCAACGCAGTCGAACCGCTATGTAGGTTCAATTGGAACGAGCTCGGTACCCAATGGGCTACAATTCCAGACTGCCGTTTATGCGACTTTCGAGGCACAACCATGAACTCTGCAGCCGCGTGACCATTGATTTCCAATCGCCTCTTGCGCCGCGTCGGAGCGCCTCATCCGACAGCAGATCGGGGAATCAAGGAACTTTCAAAAGGAATGCTGAAACGTATGCATTGGGCCCGATTACCCAGCGGATTTTGAAAGGCCTGCCGACTTCAGCCCCAGCGTTGGATAAAGCGCATCAACTGCGACAATGTCGGCATTTAGTTCGCCAATCATCCATTCCCTAACCTGCGCGACGATCGGGCGCGCGGGTTTGTCGCGCAGGCGAACGAGATGGCACTGGCGGCCCGTAATCATGAGCTGTTCGCGCGCCGGCACCAAAGCCCGCGTCCGCAGCCAGTGGGCAATGACGTTCAGCCAACCGAGGGCCACGCCTTGCCCGAGCAAGGCGGCCTGAACGACGATGGCATAGTCGGAAAAGATCATCGAATTGACAGCGTCCCCCTTGTTCAGTGGCGAGAATAGACCGGACCAGTTCGGCTGTGCGTCACTGAGATTGATCGTAGTGTCGGGCATCCGCTTCACATGGGTTGCCTCCGAACCATGGCTTTCTATGTAGGATGGGCTACAGATGGGAATAAGAATTTCCGGCATGATGAAGACGGCCTCGTGTCGTTCGTCCGAGCCATTGACGAAGCGCATTCCGAGATCCACATCATTCACCGGCCCCGCAAGCGCTCCCATAACCAGTTGAAACCGCAGATCGACAGCCGGAAACTCCTTTTTGAAGTCGGCCATCCGCGGCATCATCCAGTGGGTGGTGAAACCGGTCGAAACTGATAGGGACACCGTTTGAATGCCGATGCGGCGATCCTCGATCTCGCGCAAGGCATTTTCGATCCCTGAAAACCCTCTGGCGATCGCGTCGAACAGCAGCCGCCCAGATTCGGTCAGGCGGACACCACCGGGTTGACGTACAAATAACGTCGTCTCGAGATGCTCTTCCAGCCTTGCCACCATACGGCTGACGGCCGCAGGCGTCACGTTCAGCTCCTCCGCTGCCCTGGAAAAATTGCCGCAGCGAGCGGCGGCTTCGAAAGTAAAGAGGCCATTCATGGATGGCAAGGAGCGTCTCAATTTTTCCATTACACGATGTAACATAAGCCCGAACTTTTTTTCAATTGCGAAGCCCCATTTTCTTTGGTCTTCTGGCTATGATGGAAGGCGTTAGACCTTCAAGAAAATTTCAGAGAAATGGACTGTGTACCCATGCGGCACGTGGCAGGTGCGGGCATGAAATATACCTTCAGACTTCTACTCATCAAAGAATGCAGCATGCGCCAGACCAAGGGGCTGCTGATGAATTTTGTAGTGGAATCATATGATTGATGCGACAAAAGCAGATCGAGTAGGCGTTTCCATTCGCGCGGCCAGCAAGAGCTATGGACATTTTCGCGCACTGGACAATGTCAGTCTCGAGGTCGCTCCAGGCGAGTTCGTCTCCATTCTCGGTCCGTCTGGATCGGGGAAGACGACATTTCTGGGCGTTCTTGGCGGCTTCGTCCAACCGACATCCGGGTCGATCTGGCTCGGCGCCCGCGATATTACATTCGAGCCGCCGCACAAACGCGATATCGGAATCGTCTTCCAGAACTATGCTCTCTTCCCGCATATGAGCGTCGGGGAAAACATCACCTTTCCGCTGCGCGCGCGTCGCCTGCCGAAGTCAAACTGGGCCAACAAGCTGCAAGGCGCGCTCGATATGGTCGAACTGGGCGGATTTGAGAACCGGCGCGTCCACGAACTGTCCGGCGGGCAGCGCCAGCGTGTTGCACTTGCCCGCGCCATCATTTTCGAGCCGCGGCTGATCTTGATGGACGAACCGCTGTCGGCGCTCGACAAGCAATTGCGCGAATCCATGCAGATCGAGCTGAAACGGCTGCACCGCAAGCTCGGCGCGACGATCGTCTATGTCACGCACGACCAGCGGGAAGCTCTGACAATGAGCGATCGCGTCGCCATCATGAACAAAGGTCGCTTCGTCCAGATCGACACACCCGAACAGCTGCACGACCATCCCGCCGATTCCTTCGTCGCGCGCTTCATCGGGGAAGCAACCCTTTTGCCGGTCACGCGCGCCGGCAACGATACAGTAACGCTTGGCGACGCCGTGCTGCGCACATCGCGCAGCGTTCCCCAAGGTAAGGCGCTGTCTCTCGCGGTGCATTCGGAAAAACTTGTGGTCGCCGATGACAACGCGCCGCATGCGTCGAACAGGCTTTCGGGAACGGTGATCGAAACGCTCTACCAGGGCGAAAGCATCCGGGTATTTCTGAAATTGTCATCCGGCGGAGAGCTGAGCCTCAGGCTTCCCAGCAATCATGCCGGACGCTTGCACCTCAAGAAACCCGGCGAACCGATCACGGTAGCCCTACACCCCGAAGACACGATCGTCGTCCCGGACGCCCCCTGAGAACGCCCCGACTTGCCAAAAGGAAACCGCATCATGAAACTCAGTGAATTCAAGGTCATGACCTTCGATGTCGTCGGCACATTGATCGATTTCGAAACGGGCGTGCTCAATGCCGTTCGCGCGCTCGGCGGCGAAAAGGCAAAGGCTGCTTCCGACGATGCGATTTTCGAATCCTACAAGCGCGGCCGCGACAAGTTCTACGGCCGCTCGTCCTTCGCCATGAAGGATGTCTATCTGTCGCTGGCTACGGAAATGGACTTCGCCCGAGCGGAGGCAACGGCGGAAGCCTTCCAACTTGCGGTCCTGCGGTGGCCGGCCTTTTCCGATTCCGTCGAGGCTTTGGCGCGGTTGCGTCGCAACTTCCGCTTGGTGGCGATGACCAATGCCGATCGCACGGCGTTTTCGGCCTATTCGGCGACCCTGGGCAGTCCCTTCCACGACAGCGTCACCTGTGATGAAGCCGGATGCGCCAAGCCCAATCCACAGTTTTTCGCCTTCAACAAGGGCCGTCAGTCCGCCTCCGGCTACAAGCAATCGGAAATCCTGCACGTGGCCCAGAGCCAGCATCACGATATCGGCGTCGCTACGGAACTTGGCTACACGACCTGCTGGATCGAGCGACGTCAGGGCCAGGCAGGATTTGGCGGCACACCGGAACCCAAGATGCTCACCAGGCCCGACTTCCATTTCTCCTCGCTAAAGCAACTGGCGGACGCCGTGGACGCGGATCTGGCCGCAGGCCACAGGATCGCCAGCGCGGCCTGAGTGATGACCACGCACCCACCCTTTCCCGATATCCACTCGCTTTGGCAGGAGACGGCTGGTCCACGGCCTGTTTTCGGCAGACTGCCAGGAGATCGCCACTACGACGTGGCGATTATCGGTGGCGGCTACACCGGCCTATCAACGGCCCGGTATCTCGCTCGCCGAGGCCTGTCATCGGTGGTTCTCGAGGCGAACCGCATCGGCTGGGGCGCCAGTGGTCGCAACGGTGGCGTGGTTTCCGGAAAATTCCGCATCGCATTTTCGCAGATCGCCGAACGGTTCGGCTTGGAGGCCGCCCGACGAATGCACGATCTCGGCATCGAGGCGATCGAGCATGTCGGCGAACTGGTGGAGGATTACAACATTGCGTCGGCCGATTACCGTTCGACCGGATCGCTGCGATGCGCGCACAATGCGGTTTCGCTCGAAGGATTGAAAAAGGAAGCTGCGTGGCTGCACGAGGCACTCGGCGACCCGGCCTGTTCTATTCTGACAGGCTTGGAGATGGGGACGGAAACCGGATCTCGGGATTTCGTCGGCGGCATGCTCAACACCCACGGCGGCATCATCCATCCACTTAATTTCGTGTTCGGCATCGCGGCCGGGCTTAAAGCGGCCGGCATCGACATTTTCGATAACACGCCCGTCACGGGGCTGAAGCGCGAGGGGATGGGCGTTCTGTTGGAAACGCCTTCCGGTGCGGTGACCGCCGCACAGGCGGTGGTCGCCACCAATTCCTATTCTGACCTGACGCCGGCTACCGCTGCCGTGCGTACCTCGATCATCCCGTTTCGTTCGGCCATGATCGCCACGGAACCGCTGACAGGCACAACCGGGGCCAATCTTCTGGCCAAGGACCGCAGCTACACCGAGACGCGGCGAATGATGCGTTGGTTCCGCAAGGCCGGAGACCGCTTGCTCTATGGCGGGCGTGGCGCCTTCGGCAAGAAGGATTCGCAAAGCGCTTTTACGGCTTTGCACAAGGCTATGGTTCGTCAGTTCCCGGAGCTTGCCGAGGCAACCGTTACCCATCGCTGGTCCGGTCTGGTCGCGATGACGATGGACAGCATCCCTCATGCCGGCCGGCTTGATGACCGGATCGTCTATGCGGTCGGGTACAACGGCACCGGCGTGGCGCTGGCCTCCAATATGGGAAAACACGTCGCCGCTATCGTAGCCGGCGAAAGCCCGGATCTGGGGCTTTTGACTTCGGAACGGCTGAAACCCGTTCCTTTCTATCCCATCCGGGAACCCGCTGTCCGGCTTGTCGCCGGATGGTACCAGTTCCTCGATGCAATCGGGCGCTAAGACCCAGCATTCAAGCGTCAAAACAGGGTTTGAAACCCTGCCAACAAGAGGAGAACGGACATGATACCGAAATTTTCCACGCTCGTGCTTTCCGCTTCAGTCATCGGTCTTTCCATCAGTTTTGCGTCGGCCGAACAGATCACGTTCGTCTCGCAAGGCGGCGCCTATCAAGAAGCCCAGACCAAGGCTATCCTCGACCCGGTGGCCGCACTGCTAGGCATCACCATCAACCAGGACAGCGCGCCGGATGCCTGGCCCGTCATCAAGACCCAGACGGCAACCGGCAAGCCGGTGTGGGACGTCGTCGACACGCCGACGCAGGATTGCATTCGCGGCGGACAGCAAGACATGATCGAAAAGCTCGATTTTTCCAAGATCCCCAATGCACAGAAGATGCCGGCGCAGTACAAGAGCCCTTATTCCGTAGCCTACGAATTCTATTCAAGCGTGCTCGCCTACAACAAGGACAAGTTCGGTGACAATCCGCCGAAAAGCTGGGCTGATTTCTGGGACGTGAAGAAATTTCCGGGCACGCGGGCGCTGCGCAACCATCCGCTCGCAACGCTCGAAGCGGCCCTGCTGGCGGATGGCGTACCGGCCGACAAGCTCTATCCGCTGGATGTCGATCGGGCCTTCAAGAAACTCGAGGAAATCAAGCCTTATGTCACCGTCTGGTGGACATCGGGCGCGCAGTCGGCGCAGCTTCTGGCCGATCGCGAAGTCGATATGGAAATGGCGTGGAACGGCCGCGTCACCGCAGTCGCCAAGGAAGGCATCCCCGTCAGCTACACATTCAATCAGGGCTTCCTTCAATATACCTCGCTGTGCATCCTGAAAGGTGCGCCAAACCTCGACACGGCGGTCAAATTCATCAACGCGGCGATGACGCCGGATATTCAAGCGAACTTCCCGGCCTATATCGATTACGGTCCGGGCAATCCGGAAGCCTACAAGACCGGTAAGATCACGCCCGAGCGCGCGGCTGAAATGCCAAGTTCCCCCGAAAATGCCGCCAGACAGGTTCTGGTGTCCGACGAATGGTGGAGCTCGAAGGCTGGCGAAGACGCGCAAAAGCGCTGGGCGTCCTTTATCCAGCAGTAAAGCATGTCGTCCGCAAGTGCGCAGCGGCTGCGGGAAGCGACCTGCATCAGAAAGCGCAAAGACGTCTTGGGAGGGTCATTGATGACGACAGCGATAGCAACCCCGTCCGACAATCACGAGCGCAGCGAGCAGAGGCTGATGCTTCTGCTTCTGGCGCCCGCGCTGCTGGTCGTCGGTGCGCTTCTGATCGTGCCCCTCGGCTGGTTGGCCTGGCAGTCGGTCTGGCAGGATGGTGGCTTCACCATCGTCAATTATCAGCGATTTCTAACCGATTCCGTCTACTGGATGACGTTCCTGGAGACCTTCCGCATCGCCTTTGTCGTCACGCTGGTAACCGTTCTGCTCGGCTATCCCGTCGCCTATGTGGCGGCGGGACTTCCACAGCGCTGGAGCATGGTGGTTCTGGCGCTGGTCCTATTGCCCTTCTGGACAAGCGTTCTGGTGCGCGCCTATGCTTGGCTGATCCTTTTGCAGCGCACCGGCATCGTCAATTCCGCGCTGAAAAGTGCCGGAGTGATCGACAGCCCGCTGTTGCTGGTTAACAATGAATTCGGCACCGTGCTTGCCACCATTCACATCCTTTTGCCCTTCATGGTGCTGCCTCTCTACGCCACGATGAAGAAGATCCCGCAGGAGCTGGTCATGGCCGGCTCAAGCCTCGGGGGATCCCCGATGCATGTCTTTCTGCGTGTCTTCCTGCCGCTGTCGCTGCCAGGCATGATTGCCGGCATGGTTCTGGTCTTCGTGCTGACGCTTGGCTTCTACATCACGCCAGAATTGCTCGGCGGCGGGCGCACCTACATGGTTTCCATGCTCGTATCGCGCAACATCCAAGTCTACAACGAATGGGGGGCTGCTTCTTCGATCAGCGTCGTCCTGATGATCTGCGTCTTCCTCGTCTTCAAGCTGGCAAGCCTTGTCATTCCCTTCGAACGCATCATCGGAACGAGGTGAGGCATGCGCGTTTCCAGTCTCCTGCTTTACGCCGTCGTTGCTCTTATTTTGGCCTGGCTGGTCATACCCATCGTCATCATTGTGCCGATGTCCTTTTCAAGCGCCCGGTTCCTCACCTTCCCGCCGCCGTCCTGGTCGCTGCGCTGGTATGAGGCATACCTCAACAGCGCCGCCTGGATGCAGGCGACCCGCGTCAGCCTGATCATCGCGGTTAGTAGCGCCGTGCTGGCCACGATTTTCGGGACGGCGGCCGCCTATGCGCTCAACATGACATCGTCGAAACTGGTGCGCAGCTTGCAGTTGCTCCTGCTTTTGCCGCTGGTCGTGCCCATCGTCATCACCGCCGTCGGTGTCTTTCTCGTCTATGCGCAAATCGGGCTGCTGGCGAGCATGACGGGCCTTATTCTCGCCAATACCATGCTCGGACTTCCCTATGTGATCACCTCGGTGCTGGTCGGCCTTCGCAAATTCGACCATACGCAGGAGATGGTCTCGCGCAGCCTCGGCATGAATCGGCTGCGCACCTTCTTCATCGTCACCTTGCCGCAAATCCGGCCCAGCGTCATTTCGGGCCTGCTGTTTGCTTTCATCTCCGCGATGGACGAAACGGTGGTTTCGCTGTTCATCTCGGGCGGTGAATACCAGACCCTGACCAAGCGCATGTTCACGGCGCTGCGCGACGAGATCGACCCGACAATCGCCGCCATCAGCTCGCTTTTGACTGCCGTTTCCTTCATCATGCTGATGCTGGTGGCGATCAACGCGCGCGGCAGTAAGCGGCGCACCGAGAAAGCCGGATGATCGTCGATCATCTGATCCTTGGGGGCGGCTCGGCCGGCTGCGTCCTTGCCGCACGGCTGTCGGAGGATCCAAACCGCACCGTGACGCTGGTCGAAGCCGGACGCAACATATCCGCCGATGACATTCCAGAGGCGGTGCGCAGCCGCTACCCCGGCCGCGCCTATCTCGACACAAGCAACATCTGGTCTTCCCTGACCGCGATGATGGGGTACGCCCGCTCCAACAGCGCGCCGCGTCTGTCGCGCCGCTATGAGCAGGCCAGACTTCTCGGCGGCGGCTCGGCCATCAACGCGCTGATGGCCAATCGCGGCGCGCCCTCCGACTATGCCGAATGGGTGTCGCTGGGCGCCACCGGCTGGGGCTGGGAGGAGTGCCTGCCCTACTTCAGGAAGCTCGAGGCAGACAGGGATTTTCAAGGACCGCTGCATGGCATGGATGGCCCGCTGACCATCCGCCGCATCAGCGATGCAAAGATTTCACCCTTCGTCGCACGCGTGATGAAAACGCTGGAGGCACGGGGACATCCGATCAAGTCAGACCAGAACGGCCCTTGGCAGGACGGCGCCTTTCGCGGCGCGATCGCGGTCAGCGATGCGGGCGACCGCCTGCCGACGTCCATCGCCTATCTGAGGCCCGAAGTGCGCAAACGGCCGAACCTCAAAATCGTGACCGACAGCATGGCAACGCGCATCCTCTTCGATGGGGCCCGCGCAATCGGCGCCGAGATATCGGGGCACCACGCAGGGACGATCATGGCCCGCGAGGTGATCGTGACGTCCGGCGCCATTCATTCGCCAGCACTCCTGCTGCGATCCGGCGTGGGGCCCGGCAACGAGCTTGCGGCTCTCGGCATTCCGGTTGTGGCATCGAGATCCGGGGTCGGACGAAACTTGATGGAGCACCCCTCGATCGCCGTTGCAGCCTTCCTTCCCTCCCACATGCGGGTGCGCGACAAAGGCGAGCATCACGAACAGGCGGTCTGGCGTTTCTCCTCCAACCTTGAGGGAACGCCGGCCGGGGACATGCATGCGGCCATCCTGTCGCGCTCGGGCTGGCATTCCGTTGGGTTGCGCATGGGCAGCTTGTTCTTCTGGGTCAACAAATCCTATTCGCGCGGAGTTGTGCGTCTTTCCAGCGCCGATCCACATGCGGAACCGGAGGTCGATTTTCGCATGCTCAGCGACGAGCGCGACCTTGAGCGGCTGAAGAGCGCTTTGCGGCTCGGTGCGCAGACCTTGTTTGATCCGACCATGGACGGCGCTCGCGGCACCGTTTTCCCCTCCAGCTACTCGCCGCGCGTCGCGAAAGTCGCCGTTCCCGGTCATTGGAATGCGCTGCAGCGGGGCGCCCTGTCGGCAATGCTCGACATAGCCGGGCCGCTGCGCGCAGGTCTTGTGCATTCCGTGATTACGATGGGGACAACCATGGGCGGATTGCTGAAGGACGATACCGCGCTGACCGAATTCATTTCCCGGCATGTCGCCGGAACCTGGCATCCCTCCGGCACCTGCCGCATGGGGACGCCTGATGATCCAATGGCAGTAACGTCGCCTTCCGGCAAGGTTTACCAAACGGAAGGTTTGCGTGTCTGCGATGCATCGTTGATGCCCTCGATTCCATGCGCCAACACGAATATTCCGACGATCATGATGGCCGAGCGCGTTGCTGACATGATCCACGCTGCGAACTGAACGGAACCGTCACGGCCAAGGCAACGCATGCCGGCTGCGAAGCGAGGCAACGGAGTCGACAATGGAGCCGATAGGGATCGTCGCCAGGAAGCACAGTGCAGACGAGAGGCATGCGACCCGGAATTGCTGATGCTCATGACAGCCACGATGTTTGCTTTCAAGGAACCAGCAAGATTGTACTCTCCGAGATGAGGCGCATGGTGGTCCGGGAGCATAGGGCCGACCAGGCCGGCACCATGGCGCGACAGAAGGCAACTACCCGAGGGTTTGGCTTGCCAAGGCATAGGTCCTCAGCGAGTTGCCGTCCGGAATGTCGGCGATGCCCTTGCCCAGCGACATGGTCAGCACCGTGTCAAAGACCGGCATTCCAGCGTGCGACAGAAAGGCGGCGAACTCGCCATTGTTCATGTGGGTGTCGATTCGCAGGAAAGACCCCGAGTGGTCGGCGACGTGGGGCCGAACGGTCGCCACGGCGTCGGCGTCGCTGTCCGCCACGACCGGACCCACGACATGGCCCCGCCCGAACGGCCGACAGAGCGCGAACGCGTTCAACGTGTCACCCTTGAAAAGACCATAGCCCGCCGAGTGTGCGAAAAGCTTCTCGATGAGCGCCGCCCGCCTCACGCCAAACCCTGCCGCGTCGAGCGCGATCACGGCGGGAATATCATTTTCGACCAAACTCCGGACTTCGCCGCGGGTATTTTCCTGCCCAACTGTCGTCTGCGCACGGACGATGCCCTGACATTGATAAACGGTCTTCTCCGGCTGGAAGTCGAGCGAGAGATAGAGCCGCCTTGCCGCGCGCGTTGCGTTGAGGCGCAAGTCGCGGCCGACGACCTTGTCGAAGACCCGCTTCATCAACCATTGCCCCGCCCCCAACGTCTGGAGTCGCGGTGAGGTGATGACCATGCCCACGGTGGCGAAATCGGCACCATGCGTGAACCACATGGCCGAGCCGAGAACCCGGCCAATCTCATCGAGCGCCACCAACCCCTGCCCCGATTCACGCACGAATTGCCAATCCTCGGCGCGATGCGGCCATCCCACGGAGAGCGAGAGCGCGTGCAAACGGTCCAGTTCGACGTCTTCGATGTCGCCAATGCGCATCGAGAAGGTATCGATTTTCAAGCTTCCGGACGGCTTCAATTCCATGCCCCTGCAAGATTTCCTCACCAGAGCGCCACCCACTGATGGCCACCCTCTGCCCGCCAACGCTAAACGAGCCGACCGGTACGATTTGCTCGAAAGCCGCGCTGCAACGCAAGATTCAACTGAAACATTTCAGCTTTCGGCACGCAATCGCGAAAGAACGCGCACATCCTCTTTGGAAACTTGGCAGCTTATGGTCGACGGCACCGATTCCGGCGAACCCGAAACGCTTTGAGGGCTGGAATGCACGTCTTCGACATCCTCGACCGTCTCGTCGCCTTTCCATCGGTCGCCGGCAGGCCGAACGGCGATATCGCCGGCTGGATCGAGACCTATCTCGCGGAACACGGAACCCAGGTCACCGTGGTTCCAGGGCCGGAAGGTGATCGTTCCAATCTTTTCGCGACGATCGGCCCCGCCAACGTCCCGGGCTACATACTGTCCGGCCATATGGACGTTGTTCCCGCCAGCGAGCCGCAATGGAGTTCGAATCCTTTCGCGTTACGGAAGGAGGGCGAACGGCTCTACGGACGTGGCACCACAGACATGAAGGGGTTTCTTGCAGCAGTGCTCGCGGCGGTGCCTGCGCTGGCGCGACTGCGCCTTGCCAGGCCAATCCACCTCGCCTTCTCCTATGACGAGGAAGTGGGATGCCGTGGCGTGCCGCATTTGATCGCCCGCCTTCCCGAACTTTGCGCAAAGCCGCTCGGCGTCATCGTTGGTGAGCCGAGCGGGATGCGCGCCGTGCGCGGCCACAAGGGCAAGGCGGCCGCCCGCGTGATCATCAACGGGCGCTCCGGCCATTCCTCGCGGCCCGATCTCGGGCTCAACGCCATCCATGCCATGGCCGCTGCGCTGGGCGCGGCTGTGAACGAGGCCGAACGGCTGACGCACGGTCCGTTCGACCCTGCCTTCGAACCGCCCTACTCCTCGCTGCAAGCGGGTGTGGTGGCGGGTGGACATCAGGTCAACATCATCCCCGACACCTGCACGCTGGACCTAGAGGCGCGCGCCATACCTGGCGTCGACCCGGCCAGCCTGCTGGCGCCGGTCAAGGCGCGGGCCGAGGCCCTTGCAGCCGATGGCTTTCGCATCGAGTGGACACCGATGAGCGCCTATCCGGCGATGTCGCTGCCGCCAGACGCACCGCTAGCGGGACTGCTGCATGCCTTGATCGGCGAGGTGCCGCTTGCCGCCGTCAGCTACGGTACGGAGGCCGGGCTTTACCAGGCCGCCGGGCTCGATGCGATCATCTGCGGCCCCGGCGACATCGACCGCGCCCACAAGCCGGACGAGTACATCCTTGCCAGCGAGCTCACGGCCTGCCAGCGATTGATCGAGGCCTTGGGCGCCCGCTGCGCGGCTTGACGAGGAACCGGAATGACATTTCTGTTCAACTCCGATGCGCGCCGCGGGGCGGTCTTCGCCGATGCCTTCGCGAGAGAGCTGCCGGACGTCCCCTTCACGATGGATGCCGCAAAGGTTGATCCCGACGCCGTGCGTTACCTGATCAGCTGGACCGTGCCGGATAATCTCGGCCGCTACAGGAACCTGGAAATCCTGTTTTCCATCGGCGCCGGCGTCGACCAGTTTCGCCTCGATGCGGTGCCTGCGAACGTGAAGATCGTACGCATGATCGAGGACGGCATCGTGCGCATGATGCAGGAATATGTGACGCTTGCCGTGCTCGCGCTCCACCGCAACCTGCCTGGATATCTGGCGCAGCAGCGCGCCGGCGAATGGACCGATATCGCGCAGCCGCAGGCCGGGTCGCGCCGGGTCGGCGTGCTCGGCCTCGGGCAGCTTGGCCAGGCCGTCCTCGACCGGCTGAAGCCCTTCGGCTTCCCGCTTGCAGGATGGAGCCGCTCGCCGCGGCGGATCGAGGGCGTGACCTGTCATCATAGCGAGCTCGGGCTGAACGAGATGCTCGCGGCCAGCGACATTTTGATCTGCCTGCTGCCGCTGACCGAGGAGACGCGCGATTTTCTCGATGCCGAACTGTTTGCGAAACTGCCCAAGGGCGCGGCGCTCGTCCACGCCGGTCGGGGGCCGCAGCTTGACCAGGAAGCCCTTGTCGCCGCGCTCGACAGCGGCCACCTTTCGGCGGCGATGATCGACGTCACCGATCCCGAACCCCTGCCGGCGGGCCATCCGTTCTGGTCGCATCAAAAGGTCATTTTGACCCCGCATGTCGCCAGCGTCACCCAGCCCGCCAGCGCCGCACAGGCCGTTGTCGACAACATCAGGCGATACCGCGCCGGTCTTGACCCCATCGGGCTCGTCGACCGATCGCGCGGCTATTGAAACTCAACATGAAAGGCCATCCCTTGTCCCTGCTCAAGACCGTCGATACCAGTCCTGCCTTCCCACCGCGCGAATCCGGGGCGCTGCCCGAACGGCTGATTTCCGGCAACCCCGCCTTCAAGACCTGGGCGCAGGACGCCGCCAAGGACGACCTCGTCCATACCGGCGTCTGGGAGGCGACGCCTGGCGAAACGCGCTCGATCAAGGGCGAGACGTTCGAGTTCTGCCACATCCTCTCCGGCGTGATCGAAATCACGCCCGACGGCGGCAAACCGGTGACCTATCGCGCCGGCGACAGCTTCGTGATGAAACCCGGCTTCACCGGTGTTTGGAAGACCATCGAAACGGTACGCAAGATCTACGTAACCGTGGGGTGACGGGAGCGCGCGAGGCGCAGGCCTCCGCAACAGATTTTGCCGTCTGTCATCGCCGGCACACAACAATCATCCGCGACCGATCGCCGAACGGTGCATGCTGCGCCAGAGCCCGCGTTAGGCTCCGGCAGAATACTCCAGAGTGGGTGCCATGGGCTTGAGCTTCGACCCGGATACTGTCTCCCTCCCCGTCGGCCATTTCATCGGCGGCGAGCTGATCGCGGCCGAGGGTGCGATCGAGATGCACCGACCGTCGGACGGCGAGCCATACGCCGCCTGCCCGGTGGCCGGCGCCGATATGGTCGACCGTGCCGTGGAAAGCGCCAAGGCGGCGCTGAAGTCCAGCAACTGGGGTGGTGTTCGGCCGCGCGAACGAACGAAGGCGCTCCAGGCCTGGGCCGACCTGATCGAGGCGGAGGCCGAAACGCTGGCCAGGATCGAGGCGCTGTGCTCGACCCGGCCCGTCGGCCAGCTCGTTGCCGGCGACATCGCCATCACCGCCGAGCAGATCCGCTTCTTTGCCGAGTTCGCCGACAAGGAAGGCAGCGAGCTCGTGCCGACCGACGACGCCACTCTCGGCATGATCATGAGCGAGCCCTATGGCGTGGTCGGCGCGATCACGCCCTGGAATTTTCCGATCTCGATGGCCGGATGGAAGCTTGGTCCGGCATTGGCCGCGGGCAATGCGGTCGTGCTGAAGCCGTCGGAAATGACGCCCTTCTCGGCAGTCTATATGGCGCAACTCGCCGTCAAGGCGGGCCTGCCGGCAGGGCTCATAAACGTGGTGCTGGGAGACGGTCCGACGACCGGCACGGCGCTGACCGGCCATCTCGAAATCGCCAAGGTCAGCTTCACCGGCTCGACCCGCGCCGGATCCGCGATCATGGAGAACGTCGCCCGCACTGGCGTCAAGCCGATGACGCTGGAACTCGGCGGCAAGAGCCCGCAAATCGTCTTCGCCGATGCCGATCTGGAGAAGGCGGCGACGGCCACCGCCGGCAGCGTCACCTTCAATGCCGGCCAGGCCTGCGTGGCCGGCACGCGCCTGATCGTCGAGCGGAGCGTGGCCGACCGGCTGACGGCCGCGATCCTGGAGAGGATGAAGGCGGTGCTGCCCGGCCCGACCTGGGACGACGCGACACAGTATTCGCCTGTTATCTCGGAGCGGCAGCGGGCGCGTGTCGACAGCATCGTGCGCGCCGCGATCGCGGCCGGCGGCGAATGCCTGACCGGTGGCGGCGTCATGGACAGCCCCGGCTATTTCTACCAGCCGACGCTGATCGCCGATGTCGATCAGGCCAATCCGGCGATCGTCGAGGAAATCTTCGGCCCGGTCCTGACCATCCAGACCTTCGAGACCGAGGAAGAGGCGCTGGCGCTGTCCAGCCATCCAACCTACGGGCTGGCTTCCGGCCTGTTCACCTCCGACCTGTCCCGCACGATCCGCTACGCGCGCAAGCTTGAATCAGGCACTGTCTGGGTCAACCGCTACAGCCGCTCACGCGACCATATCCTGCCGACCGGCGGCTACAAGCGCTCCGGCATCGGCAAGGATCTCGGCCGCGAGGCCTATCTCGCCAACCGCAGGACCAAGAGCGTCCTGATCAGCCTCCAGAGAGATGCCGATGAAGTCCTATTCGATCGCCCTGATCCCCGGTGACGGCATCGGCCGCGATGTGACCACCGCCGCCTGGTCGGTGCTGGAAACGGCGGCCAAACAGGCGGGCTTTGCCTTGACCGGAACCGAGTTCCCGTGGTCCTGCAAATTCTACAAGGATACCGGCCGCATGATGCCCGACGACGGCATCGAGACCTTGCGAGGCTTTGACGCCATCCTCCTCGGCGCCGTCGGCTGGCCGGCGGAGGTGCCGGATTCCGTTTCGCTGCACGGGCTGCTGCTGCCGATCCGCAAGGCATTCGTGCAGTACGCCAACATCCGGCCGCATCGCTTGCTGCCGGGCGTGACCGGCCCGCTGCGGGCGGAAGGTTTCGACATATTGTGCATCCGTGAGAACACCGAAGGCGAATATTCCGGCGCCGGCGGGCGCGTGCATCAAGGCACGCTGGATGAGGTCGCTGTCGAGACCTCGATCTTCACCCGTGCCGGCGTCGAGCGCATCCTGCGCTTCGGCTTCGAGCAAGCGCGGTCGCGTCGGGGCAAGCTGGCCTCCGTCACCAAGTCCAATGCGCAGAAATATTCGATGGTGTTCTGGGACGAGATCACGCGAAAGCTGGCCGCGGAGTACTCTGACGTCGCCGTGACCAGCTATCATGTCGATGCGCTCGCCGCGCGCATGATCATGGCGCCGGAGAGCCTCGACGTGGTCGTCGCTTCCAACCTGTTCGGCGATATCCTCACCGATATCGGCGCGGCGATCCAGGGCGGGCTCGGCTACGCCGCCTCGGCCAACATCAATCCCGGCCGCTCGGCGCCGTCGATGTTCGAGCCGGTGCACGGCTCGGCGCCCGACATCGCGCATCTGGGCATCGCCAATCCGATCGCCACCATCTGGTCCGGCGCCATGATGCTCGAACATCTCGGCGAAAAGGCTGCGGCCGACCGCGTTATGAAGACGGTCGAAGCCACCACCGCCAGAGGCATAGGCACCATTCCCGGCAAGGACCGGACCGAGGCCATCACCGCCGCTGTCGTCGCGGCACTCACCTGATTGCAAGGTTGTTTTCGATGAAAAACCTGAAAGATAAAAGTCTCCTCCGCCAAGCCGGCCTGATTGGCGGCAAGTGGGTCGCTGCCGGCTCCGGCGGGACGGTCGACGTCATCGATCCGGCAACCCAGGCGGCGATCGGCACAGTCCCCGACATGGCCGGTCCGGACACACGTGCGGCCATAGAGGCCGCGGCGTCCGCTTATCGCGATTGGAGAAAGAAAACCAACGCCGAGCGCGCTGCCCTGCTGGAGGCCTGGCATGGCCTGATGCTTGCTCATCTGGACGATCTCGCGCTGATCCTGACGACCGAACAAGGCAAGCCGCTGGACGAGGCCAAGGGCGAGATCCGCTACGGCGCGTCCTTCGTCAAATGGTTCGCGGAGGAAGCGCGCCGCATCAATGGCCACACCATCCCCTCGCCCACCTCCGACCGCCGCATCATCGTGCTGAAGGAACCGGTCGGCGTGTGCGGCATCATCACGCCGTGGAACTTCCCCAATGCGATGATCACCCGCAAGGTCGCGCCGGCATTGGCTGCCGGTTGCACGGTGGTGATCAAGCCATCCGAGTTCACGCCCTATTCGGCGCTGGCGCTCGGCGTGCTTGCCGAGCGCGCCGGCATCCCCGCCGGCGTCATCAACATCGTCACTGGCATGCCCACGGAGATCGGCAACGAGATCATGGCGAACGAGGCCGTCCGCAAGATCTCCTTCACCGGCTCGACGCGGGTCGGTTCGCTGCTGATGCGCGGGGCGGCCGACAGCGTGAAACGGCTCAGCCTCGAACTCGGCGGCAACGCACCCTTCATCGTCTTCGACGACGCCGATCTCGATCTCGCCATCGAGGGTGCGCTGGTCTCCAAGTTCCGCAATGGCGGCCAGACCTGCGTCTGCGCCAACCGCATCCTCGTCCAGGCCGGAGTCTACGAAAGCTTCGCCGAGAAGCTCAGCGCACGCGTCAACGACATGACAGTGGGGCCGGGCACGCAGCCGGGCGTCGCCATCGGGCCGATGATCAACATGGCGGCGGTCGAAAAGATCAAGCGTCACGTCGAGGACGCGCTCGCCAAGGGTGCTGCGATCATCACCGAGAAGCCGGCTCTGCCGGACGGTCCTCAATATGTCGCGCCGCTGGTGCTGACCGGCGCCACGAAAGACATGCAGCTCGCCGGCGAGGAAACCTTCGGCCCGGTCGCGCCGCTTTTTCGTTTCGAGACGGAAGAGGAAGCGATCGCGCTGGCCAATGGTACGCCCTATGGGCTTGCGTCCTACTTCTACACCGAGAATTTGAAACGCGCCTGGCGCGTCGGTGAGGCGCTGGAGTTCGGCATGGTGGGCTTGAACACCGGCTCGGTCTCGATCGAGGTCGCCCCCTTCGGCGGCGTCAAGCTGTCCGGCCTCGGGCGAGAGGGCGCGCAGGCCGGCATCGAGGAGTATCTAGAGATGAAGAGCTTCCACATCGGCGGGCTGGGCTGAAGCCCCGATCGGGCCGGATCGGCGATCACTGAATACGGTCGAGCGCCTTGTAGTAGAGGCCGACCATCGGCAGGAACCAGGGTTTGCCGGAGTATCCGGGAATGGACGGCCATTCGAGCCCCTTCATCGGATTGCGATCTTCGCGGCCGAGCATGGCATCGGCGAGGATGATGCCGAGTTGGGTGGAGAGCTGCGCGCCGTGGCCGGAATAGCCCATCGCGAACCAGACACCGTCATGGTAACCGGCGCGCGGGAAGCGATCCTTGGTCATATCGACCAGCCCGCCCCAGCAATAGTCGATCTCGACCTTGGCGAGTTGCGGAAAGATGGCCGCGAGGCATGCCTGCAATATCTCTCCGCTCCTGGCGTCGGAGCGCTGGTCGGATGTCGCCGAAAAGCGTGCGCGGCCGCCGAAGATCAGGCGCCTGTCCGGCGACAGCCGGAAGTAGTTGCCGATGTTCATCGAGGTCACGCAGGTTCGGTTGCCCGGCATGGTGGCAGTGATCTCGGCGTCACTCAACGGCCGCGTGGCGATGATGAAGCTGCCGACGGAGATGATCCTGCGGCGGAAGTAGCCGAAGTCAGGCGTCGTGTAGGCGCCGGTCGCCACCAGCACATTGTCGGCGCTGATCCGGCCACGCGAGGTGGTCAGCTCATGCCTGCCGCCGGCCTGCGTGTGGTCGGTAACCGCCGCGTTCTCGTGGATCACGGCTCCATAGCGGGCGGCTGAAGTGGCGAGACCCGCCACATAGCGGCCCATATGCATCATGGCGCTCTTCTTCGACAGCATCGCGCCGTGGAATGGCGAGCCGATCTCGGACTTGAGATCCGCCGCCGACAGCAGCGCCGTATCGGGATCCACTTCGGCATGGAGGGCTTCGAAGTTGCGGGCGATCGCATCAAAATGCTGCGGCTTGGAGGCGAGCTTCAGCTTGCCGGCGCGGCGGAAATTGCAGTCGATGCCTTCCTCCGCGACCAGCGCCTCGATGGTGTCGACGGAGTCGTCGAGCGCCCGGTAGAGCGCGATGGCGCGTTCCTTGCCGAGCTCCGCCTTGGCGGAGAGATAGCCGTGGGCGAGGCCATTGTTTAGGTGTCCGCCATTGCGTCCAGATGCGCCCCAACCCACACGTTCCGCCTCCAGCACGGCCACCTTGGCTCCAGCCTTCGCCAATTGGCGCGCGGCGGCGAGACCGGTGAAGCCGCCGCCGATGATGGCGGCATCGTAGTGCCCCTCGACCGGGCCTTGCGCCCCGCCGGAAAAGACAGGGGCCGTGTCGTGCCAGTAGGAGACGAACTTCATCGGCAATCCGCCTGTTTCAGAGCCCAACGACGCCTGGAAGACCGGAAATGTCTGATATTTCGACATAGCCGTAGTACGGGTTGGCCGGTTCATGGCCGCGATTGACCCAGACCTTGTTCTTGATGCCGAGATCGTGTGCCGACATCAGGTCGTAGCGGAACGAAGACGAGCAGTGAAGAATATCTTCCGGGCCGCAGCCCAGCCTGTCGAACATGTATTCGAAGGCCTTGAAGCGGGGCTTGTAGGCCTGCGCCTGCTCGGCGGTGTAGACGGCATGAAACGGCGCGCCGAGCTTTTCAACATTGGACATGATCTGCGCGTTCATGGCGTTGGACAGGATGACCAGCGGAATTTCCTTGGCGACCTTCGCCAGCCCGGCCGGAACCTCGGCGTGCGGCCCCCAGGTCGGGACGCGCTCGTAGACCATTCGGGCATCGTTGGCGCTGAAGGCGACGCCGTTACGCTTGCAGGTGCGCTCGAGCGCATTGTGGACGACGTCGGCATAGGGCTTCCAGTCGCCCATGATCTCGTCGAGCCGATACGCCGCGAAGTTCTTGATGAATTCCTGCATGCGCGGCTCGTCGAGCCGGCTGCCGTAGAGGTCGCGCGCCGCTTCCGCCATCTGGAAAAAGGTCAACGTGCCGTAGCAGTCGAAGGTGATGTATTTGGGCCTGAAGGAAGCCATGTCCGTCGATCTCCGGTGGAAGCACATCCGCGCTGGGATGTATTTCATCATAGGACGGCAGGTGGCGACCCACCTGACCGAAATCGCCCTCCCGAAAGCAGAAAGTTCCGTATCCGCCATCCGGTTTGGCACGCTGTAGCATCTGGCGTGCCGATCGCGGCGCCGCGATCGGCGTGAAACGCATCCGCCGCGGACGATGCCAGCACAAGATGCGGCGCACCGCTTGCGCTACGGCGAAAGATACCGCCGAAGCCAATGCCTTCAGATGATCTGCGGCGCGCCGATGGCCGAGACTTGGGCACTAGACGGAAGGATGCCTCATGCAGCAGGGCGAGATCGAACTCCAGGCCTTCGGGCCGGACCATATTGAGGGAGCGGTGGTGCTTTCGCGCCAGGAGAATTGGCCGCATCGGCCGCAGGACTGGCAGATGGCGCTGCAGCTCTCGAACGGTGCGGTCGCGCTCGACGATCAGGGCCGTGTCACCGGAACCATCCTGGTGACGCCCTATGGCATGGATTGCGCCATGATCAACATGGTGATCGTCGACAGGAATGTGCGGGGCAAGGGGCTTGGGCGCCGGCTGATGGATCAAGCCTTCGCACTTGCCGGCGACCGTCCGCTGCGGCTCGTCGCGACAGCGGACGGCATGCCGCTCTATGAAAAACTCGGCTTCGTGCCGTCCGGTACGATCCGGCAACATCAGGG
>NZ_RZTC01000011.1:25354-46413 GCF_004023165.1 Mesorhizobium sp. M7A.F.Ca.MR.176.00.0.0
CATCAGGGCAGCGTTGCCGAGCTTGGTGCGCCCGGCGGCGTGGAAGCGGCGGGCACCGCCGACCTCGCGGAGATCAAGGCGCTGGACCGCGATGCCTACGGCGCCGACCGTGAAGCTCTGATCGATGCGCTGGCGGAGCGCGGCCAATTCGCGGTCATCCGCCGTAACGGCGCCATCGAGGCCTATGCCGCGATCCGCCCGTTCGGACGCGGCGAGGTGATCGGTCCGGTCATCGCGGGAAGCACCGACGAGGCTAAGGCCCTGATCGGCTTCTTCGCCGCGCCGCGTCCCGGCGCCTTCCTGCGCGTCGATACCGGCAGCGGGACCGGCATCGCCGGCTGGCTCGAGGAAATCGGCCTCGCCCATGTCGGCGGCGGCGTGGCCATGGACCGTCCACCCAAGACGAACATGGAACAGGCCAGACCGAAAGTTTACGCCCTCGCCAACCAGGCGCTGGGCTAGTCCGGAGGACAACAATGCTCGCCAATTCCCTGATCGAACTCGATCGCGCCCATCTTATCCACCCGGTCTCTTCATACCGTGGTCATGAGGCGCAAGGCGTGCGCGTCTTGAAATCGGCGAGGGGGGCGACCGTGACCGATGCGTCCGGCCGGCAACTTCTCGACGGCTTCGCGGGGTTGTGGTGCGTCAACGCCGGCTACGGCCATGACAGCATCGTCGAGGCGGCGGCCCGGCAGATGCGCGAGCTTCCCTACGCCACCGCCTATTTCGACCTCGGCTCTGAGCCGGCCATCCGCCTCGCCTCGGAACTGGCTGAGCGCGCGCCAGGTGACCTCAATCACGTCTTTTTCACGCTTGGCGGGTCGGACGCGGTCGACAGCACGATCCGTTTCGTCCGCTATTACTGGAATGCCAGGGGCGAGCCAACGCGCGACCAGTTCATTTCCATCGAGCAGGGTTATCACGGGTCGTCGGTGGTCGGCGCGGGCCTGACCGCACTGCCCGCCTTTCACGCCGGTTTTGGCATTCCCTTCGAATGGCAGCACAAGATCCCCTCCCCCTATCCCTATCGCAACCCGGTGGGCGAGGACGGCAACGCGATCATCGCCGCATCGCTCGCCGCGCTGAAGGCCAAGATCGAGGAGATCGGGGCGGAACGGGTCGCCGCCTTCTATGCCGAGCCGATCCAGGGCTCGGGCGGCGTCATCGTGCCACCGAAAGGCTGGATCAAGGCTATGCGCGAGCTCTGCCGGGAGCACGGCATCCTGTTCATCGCCGACGAGGTCATCACCGGCTTCGGCCGCACGGGACCCCTGTTCGCCTGCGCCGATGAGGACATCGTTCCCGATTTCATGACGACCGCGAAGGGGCTGACCTCGGGCTATGTTCCCATGGGGGCCGTGTTCATGGCCGATCATGTCTACGACGTCATCGCCGATGGCGCAGGCGCCTCGGCCGTCGGCCACGGCTACACCTATTCCGCCCATCCCGTCAGCGCCGCCGTCGCGCTCGAAGTTTTGAAGCTCTACGAAGACGGCCTTCTCGAGAACGGCATCAAGGCCGGCGCCCGGCTGATGGCTGGCCTGGAGGGTCTGAGGAACCATCCGCTGGTCGGCGACGTGCGCGGCCGCGGCATGCTTGCCGCGATCGAACTGGTGGTCGACAAGCAGAAGAAGACACCGCTTCCGGCGTCGGCCATGCCGGCGCGGCGCGTCTTCGACAGAGCGTGGGACAATGGCCTGATCATCCGTGCCTTTGCCAACGGGGTTATCGGCTACGCACCGCCGCTCTGCTGCACCGACAGCGACATCGACGCGATCATCGAACGCACGCGCCGGACGCTCGACCAGACGCTGGCCGATCCCGATGTCCGCCAGGCTCTGGCATGATGGGGGCGAAATATGTCGTGTCTCGAAATATCGCCGGGCAGACGATTTCGCAATTTTGTGCCGCCCCCTCACGCCTTTTCGGCGAATCCAGCGCGGGGGAAGTGCCAGACTGTTGATACGACAAGGCCAGAAGCCCGGATATCCGGGCCTTCGAAAAAGGCCTACGCCCCGGACAGCACGGAATTTTGTTCTGTTCAACACATGCAATTCGGCCGCGCGCAGAGGAGACCCAGTCTTGGCCAGGGGCTTTAGCGAATCCAAATACATGACCTTCGATGTCGTCGGCACGCTGATCGACTTCGAAGGCGGCATCACGACTTGCCTGGCCGGGATTGCCGCCGAGGCCGGCGTTTCGCTCGATGGCGAGGAAGCGCTGAGCCTTTACCGGCAGGCCCGCTACATGCCCGATGCAAGCCTGTTTCCCGACGATCTCGTGCGTGTCTACACAGTCATCGCGCCGCGGCTCGGCCTGCCGCCCGAGGAGAGATACGGCGTCCGCCTACGGGATTCCGCCAGCCTCTGGCAAGGCTTCCCCGACAGCGCGGCGGCATTGGCGGACCTTGCGCAGTCGCACAGGCTGATTGCCATGACCAATGCCCGGCGCTGGGCGCTCGATCATTTCGAGAAGCAGCTCGGATCGCCCTTCTTCGCCACCTTCACGGCCGACGATACAGGCACGGAGAAACCGGCCCCGGCCTTCTTCCAGAAGGTCTTCGATTTCGTGGCCTCCCGGGGCGACAGCAAGGACGACATCCTGCACGTCGCGCAAAGCCAGTACCACGACATCGGCATATCCCGGGCGCTTGGCATGACCAATTGCTGGATCGAGCGCCGGCACGCCCAGAAGGGCTATGGCGGCACGATCGAGCCCGAGCGCTTCACCGCGCCGGACTACCACTTCACCTCAATGGCGGCCCTTGCCGCCGCCGTGCGGGAAAGCCTGAAGCAACGAACCTGAGCCCAAGCCCGGAAAGCCGCAGCAAGACGAGCAACCCGGAAAAACAAACGAAAGGGGAATGATATGACCGACAAGATCACGAACTGGACCAGCGCAGACGATGCCATGGTCGAGAATGCCATTCGGCGGGGCGCGAGCCGCCGCGAACTCCTCAAGATGCTGCTGGCCGGCGGCGCCGCGGTTGCCGCGGGCAGCATGGTGCTTGGCCGCGCCACCAATGCCGTCGCTGCCACGCCGGTTTCCGGCGGGAGCTTCAAGGCCGCCGGCTGGTCGTCGTCGACCGCCGACACGCTCGATCCGGCAAAGGCGTCGCTGTCGACCGACTATGTCCGCTGCTGTTCGCTCTACAACCGCCTGACTTTCCTCGACAAGGATGGCGTCACGCAGATGGAGCTGGCCGAAAGCTTCGACAGCAAGGACGCCAAGACCTGGACCGTAAAGCTGCGCAAGGGCGTCACCTTCCACGACGGCAAGGCCCTCACCGCCGACGACGTCGTCTTCTCGATGAAGCGCCATCTCGATCCGGCGGTCGGTTCCAAAGTCGCCAAGATCGCCGCGCAGATGACCGGCTTCAAGGCGGTCGACAAGTCGACCGTGGAAATCACGCTCGCCGATCCGAATGCTGACCTCCCGACCATCCTGGCGCTGCATCACTTCATGATCGTCGCCGATGGCACCACCGATTTCTCCAAGGGCAACGGCACCGGCGCCTTCGTGCTGCAGACGTTCGAACCGGGCGTGCGGTCGGTCGTCACCAAGAACAAGAACTACTGGAAATCAGGCCAGCCCTATCTCGACTCGTTCGAATTCATCGCCATCAGCGACGACAGCGCCCGCGTCAACGCGCTGCTTTCCGGTGACATCAACTTCGCCGCCTCGATCAATCCGCGCGCGATGAAGCTCATTGGCGGCCAGCAGGGCTTCGAATTGTCGAAGACGACCTCGGGCAACTACACGGACCTCAACATCCGGCTCGACATGGATCCGGGCAACAAGGCCGACTTCGTGGCCGGCATGAAATACCTCGTCAACCGCGAGCAGATCGTCAAATCGGCATTGCGCGGCCTTGGCGAAGTCGGCAACGACCAGCCCGTCTCGCCGGCGAACATCTTCCACAATGCCGACCTCAAGCCGAAAGCCTTCGACCCCGACAAGGCCAAGTTCCACTTCCAGAAATCGGGCTTGCTCGGCCAGTCCATCCCGGTGATCGCCTCCGACGCCGCGACCTCGTCGATCGACATGGCGGTGATCATCCAGGCCGCCGGCGCCGACATCGGCATGAAGCTCGACGTCCAGCGCGTCCCGTCCGACGGCTACTGGGACAATTACTGGCTCAAGGCGCCGATCCATTTCGGCAACATCAATCCACGCCCGACGCCGGACATCTTGTTCTCGCTGCTCTACGCCTCCAACGCGCCCTGGAACGAAAGCCAGTACAAGTCGGAGAAGTTCGACCAGCTGATGATCGAGGCGCGCGGCTCGCTCGACCAGGCCAAGCGCAAGGAAATCTATGGCCAGATGCAGACCATGATCTCCGAGGAGGCCGGCACCATCATCCCGGCCTACATTTCCAACGTGGATGCCCTCTCCAGCAAGGTGAAGGGTTTGGAGGCGAACCCGCTCGGTGGCATGATGGGCTACGCAATGGCGGAATATCTCTGGCTCGAAGCCTGAGAGGCGCCTGCCGGGGACCGGACAGCCGGTCCCCGGTACAATTGCGCAACATGGCTTGGCCGAACGCAACCGCAGGAGCGCTTCCATGACGTCTGGGGTTTTAAACCTCGTGTTGAAGCGGCTGGCGATCGCGGTCGTTACACTTCTGATCGTCCTGTTCGCCGTGTTTTTCGCCACCAGCATGCTGCCCGGCGACACCGCGTCGATCCTGCTCGGCCAGGCGGCTACGCCTGAAGCCGTCGCCGGCTTGCGCGAGGCCATGCATCTCAACGATCCGGCAATCCTGCGCTTCCTGCGCTGGCTTCTCGGCCTGCTCCACGGCGATCTCGGCACCTCCTATGCCAATGAGATGCCGGTCGCGGCGCTGATCGGCGGGCGTTTCGTCAACACCATGGAGCTCGCCGGCATCACCACGCTGCTTTCGGTGCCGCTGGCGCTGACGCTGGGCATCACCGCCGCGATGCTGCGCGGCTCCTTCTACGACCGCACCGTCACCATTCTTGCGATCGGCGTCATCTCGGTGCCGGAGTTCATGGTCGCGACGCTGGCGGTCCTGCTTTTCGCTGTCTATCTCAAATGGCTGCCGGCGCTGTCCTCGGTCAATGAGGCGCATACGCTGACCGACCTCGTGCGGATCTATGCGATGCCGGTGATCACACTCACCTTCGTCATCTCCGCCCAGATGATCCGCATGACACGCGCCGCGGTGATCGAAACGCTCTCCACGCCCTATGTCGAGATGGCGCTTCTCAAAGGCGCCTCACGCCGCCGCATGGTGCTCAAGCACGCGCTTCCCAATGCGCTCGGGCCGATCGTCAACGCGGTTGCGCTGTCGCTGTCCTACCTGGTCGGCGGCGTGATCATCGTGGAGACGATCTTCAACTATCCCGGCATCGCCAAGCTGATGGTCGATGCGGTCGCGACCCGCGACCTGCCGCTGATCCAGAGCTGCGCAATGATCTTCTGCCTCGGCTATCTCTTGCTCATCACGATCGCCGACATCATCGCCATCATGTCCAACCCGAGGCTCAGGTGACGATGGCGCGCATGGCAACTTCCCGACGGTCCTTCCTGGGTCACAGCTACAATCTCGTGGGCGTCGTGGCCGCGCTGGTCATCCTGGCGTGGACGCTGATCGCCATCTTCGCGCCCTATATCATTCCCCATTCGATCGGCGACATCGTCGACGACGATTATTTCGGCCCGATGCGTCAGGGCCTATGGCTCGGCTCGGACTATCTGGGGCGCGACATGCTCTCACGGGTGCTGATGGGCGCGCGCTACACCGTCGGCATATCGCTCGCCGCCGTCGCCATCGCCTGCTTCTCCGGCGTCGTGCTGGGGATGATCGCGGCCGTCACCGGCGGCTGGCTCGACAGCTGCCTCAGCCGTTTCCTCGATGCCATGAACTCGATCCCCAGCAAGCTGTTCGGCCTTGTGGTCGTCGCCGCGGTCGGCTCGTCGATCCCGGCGCTGATCCTGACGCTCGCCGTCATCTATATACCGGGCGCCTACCGTTTCGCGCGGGCGCTCGCCGTCAACATCAACAGCATGGACTTCATGACCGTCGCCCGCGTCCGCGGCGAAAGCACCGCCTATCTCATCGGGTCCGAGATCCTGCCCAACATCATCCGCCCGGTGCTGGCCGACTTCGGCCTGCGTTTCGTCTTCATCGTGCTCTTACTCTCCGGCCTGTCCTTCCTTGGACTCGGCCTGCAACCGCCGCTCGCCGACTGGGGCGCGCTGGTGCGCGAGAACATCGGCGGCCTGCCCTTCGCGGCCCCCGCCGTCATCATTCCCTCGCTGGCGATCGCCAGCCTCACCATCAGCGTCAACCTGCTGATCGACAACCTGCCGCAGAAGGTCAGGGACAGGCACTTATGAGCAATCTCGTCGAGCTCAGGAACCTGAAGATCGAGGCGACGACCGACGCCGGACGTGTCGTCGAAATCATCAAGGGCGTCAGCCTCGACATCGCCGATGGCGAGATCGTCGCCCTGATCGGCGAGAGCGGTTCCGGCAAGACGACGATCGCGCTCTCGCTGATGGGCTATGCGCGGCCTGGCTGCCGGATCACCGGCGGCGAGATCAATGTCAACGGCAAGAACATGGCGGCACTTTCCGAAAAGCAACGCGCAAGGTTGCGCGGCACCGACATTGCCTATGTTCCGCAAAGTGCCGCCGCCTCCTTCAACCCTTCGTCCACCATCATGGAACAGGTGATCGAGGTTACACGCATCCACGGCCTGATGCCGCCCGAGCAAGCGCGAAAGCGAGCGGTCGAGCTGTTCCGGGCCTTGTCGCTGCCGGATCCGGAAGGGATCGGCGCGCGTTATCCGCACCAGGTTTCGGGCGGGCAATTGCAGCGGTTGTCGGCCGCCATGGCACTTATCGGCGATCCCAAGCTGATGATCTTCGACGAGCCGACGACGGCACTCGACGTGACGACGCAAATCGACGTGCTGAAGGCCTTCAAGTCGGTCATGCGGGCAGGCGGAATAGCAGGCGTCTACGTCTCCCACGACCTCGCCGTCGTCGCCCAGATCGCCGACCACATCGTCGTGTTGAAGAGTGGTGAAGTGCAGGAGTCAGGCACCACGGCTCAGATACTTTCGGCTGCCCAGCACCCCTATACGCGCGAACTGCTGGCTGCCTTCGAGCCGAAACCGCGGCAAGCACATGCCGACGCGGATGCTGGGCTGAAAGAGCTGCTGCGTATCGACAATGTGACCGCCGGCTATGGTGCGGTGCGAGCTGACGGACTGCCGCTTATCCGCGCTGTCAATTCCGTCAGTCTGGTCGTCGAGAAGGGGCGCAATCTCGGCGTCATCGGTGAATCCGGCTGCGGAAAATCGACGCTCGCGCGCGTCATCGCCGGCATCCATCCGGCAGCGGCCGGCGACATCATCTTCGACGGCAAGCAACTGGCGCGCACCGCTGGGAAGCGCAGCCACGACGAGCTGCGTGAGATGCAGATCGTGTTCCAGTATGCCGATACCGCGCTCAATCCGGCCAAGCCCGTTGAGGACATCATTGGCCGGCCGCTGGCCTTCTATCACGGGCTCGACAGACAGGCGCGCTCGAAGCGGGTCGACGAATTGCTCGACATGGTTCGCCTGCCCAGGACGCTGCGCTACCGCCGCCCGTCGGAGCTCTCGGGCGGTCAAAAGCAGCGCGTGAACTTTGCGCGCGCCCTGGCGGCCGGACCCAAGCTCATCATCTGCGACGAGATCACCTCGGCGCTCGACACGGTGGTGGCGGCCGCCGTGATCGACCTGCTCAAGGAGTTGCAGCGCGAGTTGGGCCTTTCCTACATTTTCATCAGCCACGATCTCTCCGTCGTCGAAGCGATCTGCGACGAGATCATGGTCATGTACAATGGCGAGCGGGTGGAGCAGATCACGCCCGACAGGCTGCAGGCGCCCACCCACCCCTATTCGAAGCTTCTGTTCTCCTCCGTGCCGAAGCTCGATCCGACGTGGCTCGATGGCCTCGTGCGCGACCCCGAACTGGTCAGCCAGTACGGCCATCGCTGACTACATCGGGAACAGGCTGGGCAGCGGCATGTGCGCCTTGACGATGGGGGACTTCAGGACCACGAAGCTGAAATACTTGTCGATGCCGATATCCATGTCGCTCAGCCGCTCCATGATCTCCTGATACTCGCCGATGCCGGCGGCCACGAATTTCATCAAATAGTCGTAGCGGGCGGAGACGCGGTGGCATTCGACGGCCGCATCAACTTTGTCGATGGCGGCAAGGAAACGCGCGAAGTCGATCTGGCGATGGTTCTTGAGCGTAATTTCGGTGAAGACGGTGAGCGTCCGCCCCAGCCTGGCTATGTCGATCTGCGCCGAATAGCGCATGATATAGCCTTCGGCATGAAGCTTTTTTACCCGCATCAGGCATGGGCTGGGAGAGAGATTGACCCGTTCCGCCAGCTCCACATTTGTGATGCGGCCGTTCTTCTGCAGCTCGTACAGAATCTTGATGTCAATCCGATCGAGTTTCATGGGCTCCTCTACAATTGCGAGCAGAGCCGGTAGGCCTCGTAGATCGACGAGTAGATGTCCCTGCTGGCAACCGCGTCTCCAATGCGGTGCAAGACGAACGATCCGGCGGCTTGCGGACCATTGTCGCCCTTCGTTTCCGTTCCGATCATGAGTGCTATGTCGGTGACGCCCTTGTTGGCGGAGCGCGCACGCAATTCCTGGTAGGTATCTTCCATGGGCGCCGTGCCGCGTTCGACAATGAGTTGAGCGCAAGCCATTTCCGTTTCCGCACCGGTGAGCTCATGCCGGAACGTGGCGCCGATGCCGTTGCCTTGGCGTGCTGCCTTGACCAGGCGCACATCGGCGACGACCCGGATGCCGCGTTCCGAGGCGCGTTTGCGAAAACTCACCCGGTCCGGATAGGGCGTCTCGATCGCCAACGTGTCGTCGGCTATGGCCAGGCTGACCACGCGCCCCGGACGGGCTAGATGCAGGGCGCAGGAAATTGCGGCCTGGCGTCCAGTCTCATCGTAGATGAGCACATCGTCCTTCGCCGGCACGACCCCGGTCAGGACGTCCCAGACGCTGTCGCAATGTTCGGCGCCCTCCAGCCGCTCCATATCGGGAACGCCGCCGGTGGCGACGATCACCGCGTCCGGTTTCGCCGCAAGGACAATTTCTGCGTCGGCATAGGTATTGAGTCGGACTTCCACCCCAAGCCGCGCAAGTTCGTCGCCGCGCCAGTCGACTATGCCGATAAGATCCTTGCGATCGGACGCCGAGGCCGCGACGAGCACCTGCCCGCCAAGTCGCGCCCCGGCTTCGAGCAGGCTCACCGCGTGTCCGCGCTCGGCCGCGACCCTTGCCGCTTCCATCCCACCCGGACCACCGCCGATCACGACCACCCGTTTCGGCGTTTCAGCCCGCACGATGGTATGGCTGATGATCGTCTCATGACCGCTGGCGGGATTGTGAATGCACTGCACCTTCTTGTACAGGCAGTAGGACGCGCCGACACACGGGCGAATGCGTTCTTCTTCGCCGCGCATCACCTTGTTGACGATATGGGGGTCGGCAATATGCGCTCGAGTCATGCCGACCAAGTCGACAAGGCCCTCGCGGATGGCATGCCGCGCCGTCGCTATGTCCCGAATGCCAGCGGCGTGGATCACAGGCAGCCTGGTTTCGCGCTTAAACTGTCCGACCAGCGGCAAAAACGGCGCGCTCTGGCTGAACATGCCGGGCATATTCTGCTCGGCCAGCGACAGATCGGTGTCCATGCGGCCAAAGATACAGTTGAAGAAGTCGATATGGCCTTCCCGCTCGAACAGACGGGCGAAGGCAAGGCACTCCTCGAAATCCGACCCGTCCTCGACCGCCTCGTCGATCACGAACCGCATGCCGACGGCGAAATCGTCGCCCACCGCGCGGCGGATTGCCTCGTGAACCATCAGGCCGAAGCGCGCGCGGTTTTCCAGCGAGCCGCCGAAGCCATCCGTGCGCCTGTTGGTTCTGGGCGAGAGGAATTGACCGATCAGATGCCCGCCGGTGACGGTTTCGACGCCATCCAGACCGCCGTCCAGGCAGCGCCTGGCGGCACTGGCGTAATCCTTGATGATCCTGTCGATGTCCGCTGCGTCCATCTCCTTGGGAAAATTCCGGTTTCGCGTCTCGCGAACACGTGACGGCGCCACCGGCGGCAACCAGTTCCCGGCATAGGCAGTAGCGCGCCGGCCAAGGTGCGAGACCTGGCACATGACGGCAGCGCCGTGACGATGAATTCGCTGCGACAGCGACTGGAGATGAGGCACGATGCGGTCGGTCGAAAGGTCCAACTGACCGCCACCCCAACTCGAGTCGGGCGACGTCATGGCCGAGCCGCCCACCATGCTCATCGCCAGGCCGCCGCGCGCTTTCTCCTCGTGATAGCGTTGGTAGCGCTCGAGCGGCAGGCCGCCATCGTCCAGCATCGAAGCGTGACTGGTGCTGACAACACGGTTGCGCAGCGTCAGACCCTTGAGCCGAAACGGCTGAAGCAGAGGATCGCTGGATGTGCTGCCTGCTTGAGAACCCGCTGCCTTCACGTCCCGCTCCGCCCATTCGTGGGGGCTATAGTTCGCCATTTCCGGGATCGTAGAAAGCTTGAAAATTGTTGGGGTAGCTATACGCTGGGTGTATGGCTGGTTTCGCAACACTCGTTCCTTCCGCGCGCGGACTGCTCGTCTTCGAAGCTGCCGTCCGGTCGGGTAGCTTCACGGCTGCGGCGCGCGAATTCAACGTCACACAACCATCGATCAGCCGTAGCATTGCGCAACTCGAGGCCGATTTTGGTGTTCTTCTTTTCACACGAGGCCCAACGGGACTGACCCCGACCACGGAGGGACGTGCCCTGTATTCGGCCGTGCGGGAGGGATTTGACGGCATCGCGGAGGTGATCCGGAGAATCAAGCAGAACAGCGCTGCAAAGCCAGTCGTCACCCTTTCCCTTTCGAGTTCTCTGGCAACCTATTGGTTCGTTCCCAGGTTAGGGGCTTTCAACACGAGGTTTCCTGACGTCGACCTCAGGTTCGAACTGATCGCTGGCGTTTTGCGGGGACCCGCCGAGAATGTCGACCTTGCCACAAGAATCCTGGCCGGTGACGACACCCACTATCACCACTGGGCATTCTCGCCGGAAATCATAGTTCCTGTGTGCAGCCCATCCTATTTGTCGGCCCGCGGCCGGTTGATCCATGCCGGAACCGGGGAAGGTCATGCCCTGCTTCACCTGACCGACGCCAAGGACCAGTGGCTGGACGTCTGGGGCAGTGTGGCGGACCGCAAGACCAGCAGGGCAAAGTGGCTCGAGTTCTCGGACTACGCCGTCGTGCTTCAGGCCGCGATGAACGGGGAAGGCGTGGCGCTCGGCTGGCTCAGCAACGTTTCAAGGGCGTTGCTTCAGGGAACCCTTGTCCCTGCCTCGGACAGGCAGATCAAGACAGGCCGGATCCATCAGTTGATTGCCCCGCGCTCAAGGCCGGTACGCCCCGTCGTCTCCGATATCTGCGCCTGGATGATCGCCGAGATGCAAGCCGAGTTGGAAGCACTGCACCCGATCTTGCGGCCCGACATCTTGTAGCGGGCTGCAGGCGACAAGCGTGGCGGGGTCGCCGCAGACTACCTCGGAAACAGGCTGGGCAGCGGCATGTGCGCCTTGACGATCGGTGACTTCAGCACCACGAAGCTGAAATACTTGTCGATCCCGATATCCATATCGGTCAGCCGTTCCATGATCGTCTGGTACTCGGCGATGCCGGCGGTCACGAATTTCATCAGATAGTCGTAGCCACCCGACACGAGATGGCATTCGATGACCTGGTCGATCTTCTCCACAACGGCGAGAAAGCGGGCGAAGTCCAGCTGGCGATGGTTCTTCAAGGTGATTTCGGTGAACACGGTCAGCGTCTGGCCGAGCTTGCCGATGTTGACCTGCGCGGAATAGCCTTCGATGTAGCCTTCCGACTGCAGTTTCTTGACCCGCATCAGGCACGGGCTCGGCGACAGATGCACCAGATCAGCCAGTTCCACATTGGTGATGCGGCCGTTCTTCTGCAACTCGTACAGAATTTTGATATCGATCCGATCCAGTTTCATGGCCATCTCCGCAGAACATGCCGCAGCACAAAATGCTGCCGTACCAGCAACCATCGACACTACCACAGCCCGCCGGTCTGTCCATCCAAGCGGGCACTGCTTGAAACGCAGCGGATCCCGATTTCCACCGTGGTGCCGGAATAAAATTCTGCTTCGGCCGCAACTGCGGCAGCGGCTGCCTGCGCAACGCGTTAAATTGGCGCGTCAAGGCAGAGAGACCATGCGCGCACCACTGCAGCAAATCGAAACATCCGGTGAACTGCCGCAAACCGCGGACGCGGTGGTGATCGGCGGCGGCATCGTCGGTATCTTCGCAGCCTACTATCTGGCCAGGCGCGGCATGAAAGTCGCGCTTGTCGAAAAAGGGCTCATCGGCGCCGAGCAGTCCTCGCGGAACTGGGGGTGGTGCCGCCAGCAGAACCGCGACGCGCGCGAGTTGCCGATGGCGACGCGCAGCCTCGATCTCTGGCAGCGCTTTGCGGCAGAGACGGGCGAAGACACCGGCTTTCGCCGCTGCGGCCTGCTCTATCTCAGCAATGACGAGGCGGAACTGGCCGGCTGGGCACGCTGGCGTGACTTCGCGAGGACGGCCGGCGTCATCACGCATATGCTCGACAGCGCCGAGGCCAGCAAACGAGGCTGCGCCACGGGGCGGACATGGAAGGGCGGTGTCTTCTCGCCCACAGACGGCACCGCCGATCCATCGCGGGCCGCTCCCGCGGTCGCCCGCGCCATCCTCAAGCTCGGCGGCACCGTGCACCAGAATTGCGCGGCGCGCGGCATCGAGACCGAGGGGGGACGCCTGAGCGGTGTGGTCACCGAAAGTGGAACGATCCGGACCAAGTTGGCAGTGCTGTCCGGCGGCGCCTGGGCCTCCTCTTTTTGCCGGCAGTTCGGTTTCCGCTTTCCGCAGGCGTCGATCCGCTCCTCCATCTTGTCCGTGTCGCCCGGCGCCGAGGGTCTGCCGGATGCGCTGCATACGGCGAGTATCTCGGCCACGCGGCGCCGCGACGGTGGCTACACGCTCGCCATAAGTGGGCGCGGCCGCGTGGATGTCACGCCGCAGCAATTGCGCTTCTCCTCGCAGTTCGTCCCGATGTTCCTGAAGCGGTGGCGCAGCCTCGCACCCGGCGGCGTGCAGGGCATGCGCTCGGGTCACGAAACGCTCCGGCACTGGCGGCTCGACCAGCCGACGCCGATGGAGCGGATGCGCATCCTCGATCCGGTCCCGGATCAGGCGACCATCCGCCTCACCCATGCCCGGGCGCTCGAACTGCTGCCGGCACTGCGCCAGACCAGGATCAGCGCGGCCTGGGCCGGCTACATCGACAGCACGCCGGACGGCGTGCCTGCCATCGGCGAGATTGATTCCGTTCGGGGATTCTTCCTGGCTGCCGGATTTTCGGGACACGGCTTTGGCATCGGACCCGGCGCCGGGCATCTCGTCGCCGACTTGGTGACTGGCTCCGAACCGATTGTCGATCCGAAATCCTATGATCCCCTGCGCTTCGACGCTTCGGCCTGGGGGAAGGTCGCCGATTTCTAGGATGTGATCCTCATCCATCCGCGGCCCCCCGGAACCCCATCAGCCTTCACGCAGAAAAGCGCCGATGGGCGCCGGCCGGGCGGGGGCCTGTCCGCGAAACCGGCCGACAGCGCCAGGCGTGCAGCCGGCTTGCGCCGCCACGAGTTCGACCGCAGCCAACTGGCAATAGCGCCCCTGGCAGCGCCCCATGCCGACGCGCGACAGCGACTTCACCCTGTTGGCCTCGCCGCCACCGAAATCCACTCCCACGCGCACGGCTGCGGCAGTCACGTTCTCGCAGCGGCAGACGACCGCGTCGTCGGGGAGCGCCCGCACCATCGCCGCCGGCCAGGGAAAGGTGCAAGCCAGACCGCGGGCAAAGCGCTCGTGCCGCGCAAGCTTGCGCAGATCGGCACTGAAGGAAGGCGTCGGCAATCCGAGATCGGCAAGGCAGGCCGCTGCGGCAAGGCGTCCCGCGATCTCGGCGCCATCTGCCCCGAGGAGACGAACCCCGTCGCCCGCAAGATAAACTCCGTTGCCGGCGCGACCCATCTGGTCGGTCCTTGGCAGCCATTGCCGCCACTGCTCATCATAGGTGAAGGCGCATCCTGCCAGATCGGCCAGGTGCGTCTCCGCCCGCAGGTGCCAGCCCATGCCTACCGTGTCGCATGGAGTGAGGTGCTGCCTTCCGCCGGCGTCGCGCCAGCGCATCGCTGTGACACCTTTCCCGTCGGCCTCGATCCGTTCGAGCGTCACGCCCGCATGATAGCGGCCGCCGAGCCTCGCCCGCAGTGCCAAACCGCGCAGCGCGACAATTGGACGGGGGGCAAGCTGCCAGAGGCCCCGCATCTGCTGATGCCAGGGAGAGGTGTCCAGTACCGCTGCCACATCCGCTCCAGCCTTGGCGAGCTGGGCGCCGACCAGCGTCAGCAGAGGCCCCGATCCCATCAGGACGATCCGCCGCCCGAGCGCCGCGCCCTGCGCCTTGAGCGCGATCTGCGCCGCGCCAAGGCTATAGACGCCGGCGCTCTGCCAGCCAGGGACCGGAGCGACGCGGTCGCATGCCCCGGTGGCAAGGATCAGGTGGTCATAGCCGATCACCTGCACGCCGCCCTCTCCCAGCACGTGCAGCCGACCCGCATGCACTGCGATGACCGAGCTCGCAGCGCAATGGGTAAGGCGCCCCTCTGCGGCCAGCCGGTCGAAGAGCGCATGCAGCGCGAGCGCCTTCGCTGCTTCCAACCCGTAGAGTTGCTTCGCGGTGCGGACGAACCCGGCGGGCGGGCGGCGATAGATCTGCCCACCCGCGCGCTGCCCTTCATCGATCACCACTGGGTGGAGCCCAGCCTCGACCAGCATGGCCGCCGCCCTTATGCCGGCGGGACCGGCACCGACGATCACGATCCGCGGCAAGGTCTCGCTCACGGCCAGATCTCCGGTTCCTTTGTGCGCAACCGCATGCCTTCGGTGACAAATGCCGAGCACGCCCGCAAGCGCGAGCCTTGCTCCTGCCATACCCAGCAATCCTGGCAGGCTCCCATCAGGCAGAACCCGGCGCGCAGCTCGGGTCCGAACTCAGACTTCCGTAGGGCGTGCCCTGATGCCAACATGGCGGTCAGTACAATGTCGCCCGCCAGTGCAGTATGCATCTGCCCGTCGAGAAAGAAATGCAACTGCACACGGTCGCCCTCGGCCAGCCGGACGATGCGGCCGGCGGTGATCATTCCGCGGCCTCTCGTACCGGGCCTTGACGCGGCAGTTCGGGGAACCGCTCGCAGACCGCATCGAAGGCCGCCTGCACCCCCTCCGGTCCCGAGCGCCCCTTCATGCGACGGAATATCTCTGTTTTGGCGAAGAACCGCCAGTGGATCGGCAAATCCCTTAGTATGGCGGTGAGCCGGTCATAGGCGGCCGGTGTCCACTGGGCTTCGTAGCCGTCGCGCTCGGGACCGAAATGGAAATGGCTGGCACCCGGCCTCTGCCGCACGCGCAGCATCCCCGTTGCCTGCTCGTCAACCTCGCCTTCGCGGATGACGACGCCGTAGTCGCGTTCGGCCGCGGCCGGCGAGACATAACCTCGCCGCACATCCTCCGCGACCCGCCAAGGCTCGCGCTCAAACGGATCGCCGCGCCCACCGCCTCCGGCGGAGCGGATATCGAGCACGTCACCAGGCTGCAGAACCGCGGTGTCGACGTTACCCAGCCGCCGCTCGTGCTCGGTTCCTGGATTGACGATCATGTCCGAGAGGCCGGCCGCCTTGCCGCCCAGCACGCCCCAGGGACGAAAAAAGCTGCGGTCGCGGTTGCGCGCCGTGATCCTGGAATCGGGAGCGAAGACGCGGAAGGCCATGTCGGTCGCCAAGCCGCCGCGCCAACGACCCGCCCCGCCGCTGTCCCTGGCGAGCCCGTATTTCACGAATTCGACCGGGGTCTCGGTCTCGGTGATTTCGATTGGGGTGTTCTTGAGATAGGCGGCATCGGCGCCTGACCCGTTGGTCCCGTCGCGATGCGGCATCGCGCCGCCGCCGCCCACCACCGGGTTCACCGCCGCAATGACGGTCCGGCTGGTCCGCTCGTCCGTGGTCATGACATTGACGATGCAGTTGTTGCCGGCAGGCGCCGCAGGCAGGCGCTCCGGCACCACCTGCGAGAAAGCGCCGAAGATGACCGACCGCAACCGGGCGCAGGTGAGCGAGCGCATGCCCACTGCGGCAGGATGTATCGGATTCAGCACCGAACCCCGGGGCGTAATGCAGGCAAACGGCCGAGTGAGGCCCGCATTGAGCAGGATCTTCGGGTTGAGCGTGTAGAGCACGTAGTACACGCCCACCAGCAGCATGGTGTGTCGCGGGTCACCGCCTGAAGGCACGTTGAGCGAGGAGCCGAGTTGCGGATCCGAACCAGTGAAGTCGAGCACTGCCTCGTCGCCCCTGATCGTCAGCGTCAGCTTCAGCCGGCAGGGATTGGCCTCAACCGAATCTTCGTCGGCATAGTCAGCGAACTCCCACGTCCCGTGGGGCATGGAGCGCAGCACCTCGCGCGCCTGCGCCTCCGCATGATCGAGAAGAGCAGAAACGCCCTCGAGGAAACCGGCCTTGCCGAACTTCTTCACCATCGCCTGGATCTTGCGCTCGCCGGTGTTGAGCGCGCCGACCAGCGCCTTGATGTCGCCGATATTGAGGCCGGGCTTGCGCACATTGGTGCTCATGATTCGCAGGATCATCTCGTCGAAGACGCCCTCATTCACGAGCTTCATGGGAGGAAAGCGAATGCCTTCCTGATGGATTTCGGTCAGCGCGCGGCTGAGGGAAGCCGGCACCGCACCGCCCATGTCGGTGTTGTGGATATGCCCTCCGGCCCAGGCGACGATCTCACCCTCGACGAACACCGGCTTCCAAAGATGCGTATCGGGTGCGTGGGTTGCGACATAGCCGGAATAGGGATCGTTGGTGAAGGCAACATCGCCCGGCCGGTAGTCGTCGACCATCGCGATCGCGCGGTGATAGGAAAGCCCCGGATACCAAGTGGCGCCAAGTTCCATCGGCACTGCGAAGGTTGCCCCTGAACGGTCCATCAGCATCACGGTAAAATCCTGCGTCTCCTTCACGAAGGCGGAGTGCGCGGTGCGATGCAGCGTGTGGGCCATGTTCTCGGCCGCCGCGCGGGCATGGTTCGCCAGAACCTGAAGGTTTGTCGGGTCAAACATGGGTTCCCTCCCCAAACGTCAGCAGAAGGTTGAGATGGCGGTCGACGCTTGCCTGCGCTCCAGCGGGAATGACAAAGGTGGTGTCTTCCTGAACGACCACAGCAGGCCCGTGGAACATGCCGCCAGGCAAAAGGGCTTGCCGGTCGTGAAGGTCGATGGTCTCGACGCTCAGGCCCGTGTAGACGGCGAGCCGGCGCGCTGGGACGGCCGGGGCGTCGATCACATCGACCTCCGGGAAAGAGAGTTTTGGCCCCGCGCCTATGGCGGATAGCCGAACATTCACAAGTTCGATCTCGCCATCCGGATCTTGGAAATCGTAGAGCCGCTCATGGGTAAGGTGGAAGGCCTGCGCGATGGCGGCCGCGCCGCCGTCCGCCAGCCATTCCGGCGCAACGACGACCTCGATCTCATAACTTTGCCCGACATAGCGCATGTCGCAGGACAGATTGAGCTCCGCCGCCGCATCGTGCCCCTGCGCAGCAAGCCAGTCGCGACCTTCACAAGCAAGGGCCTCGAAGGCCTCGCAAATTCCGGCAAGCGACACGGCCGACAGCGGGCTGAAGATGGTGCGGATGAAGTCTCCGCGCAAATCCGCCACCAGCCCGCCCAGCGCCGACACGACGCCGGGCCGGCGGGGCGCCATGACGTGCCTCATTCCGAGCTCGCGGGCAAGAAAAGCGCCGAGCATCGGGCCGCCGCCGCCGAACGGCATCAGCGTGAAATCGCGCAAGTCCACGCCGGCGCGCGAGGCGAGCTTCTCGACCTCGACGAACATTTCCGACACGGCGATATCGAGGATCGCCTGCGCCGTCTGCTCGATCGGGCGGCCGAGCCGGGCGGCAAGGTCGCCGACCGCGCGATGCGCCAGTCCGGTATCGATCTGCAGTTGGCCATATGCCATCTCGCTGTGACCGAGCCATCCGCACACCACCATGGCATCCGTTACCGTCGGCCGCTCGCCGCCACGGCCGTAGCATGCCGGTCCCGGCGTCGAACCTGCCGACTCCGGCCCGACCCGCAGCACCCCTTGCGCATCGACGCTGGCGATCGAGCCACCGCCGATGCCGATCGAACTCACCGACACCGAGGGAATATGGAGCGGAAATTCGCCGATCAACTCACCTGTCCCGAATTGCGGCTCGCCATCGATGATGAGCGCGAAGTCGGCCGAGGTTCCGCCAATGTCGAGGGTAAGGACCCTGTCCTGTCCGGCCTGGCGCGCCAGCCACGAGGCGCCGATGACGCCGGAGGCCGTTCCCGACAGCAGCATGTTCACGCAGGCGTGCTTGCCTTCGGCAGCGTTCATAAGCCCACCGTTAGACTTCGTCAGCATGGGGCGGGCCGGTGCGCCGAGCCCCTCCAGCCGCCCTTCCAGCGCTGTCAGATAGCCTGAGACGCGCGGATGGACATAGCCGTTGAGAATGGCGGTCGAGCTGCGCTCATATTCGCGGATGACCGGCCAGACCTCGGCTGAGCAAAATACGAAGAGGTCGGGGGCAAGGCGCGCCACCGCCGCCTTGACGGAGGCTTCCTGCGCGGCATTGCGCCACGAGTGGAGGAAGGCCACGATAATGCCTTGCGCACCGTTCGCTTTCGCCAATGCCACTGCCCTCTCCACCGCCGCCAGGTCCGGTGCCCTGGATTCGCTCCCATCGGCGCGCATGCGAGCCGGAATGCCGAAGACCATGTCGCGCGAGATCAGCGGGTCCGGCCGCGAGCAGAACAGCGAATACATGTCCGGCATGCGCAGCCGCGCGAGTTCGATCACATCCTCGAAGCCGGCATTGGTGAACAGCGCGAGCCGCGCGCCCTTTCGCTGGATGATGGTATTGATGCCGACGGTCGTGCCATGCACGAAGCGCGTCATTTGCTTGGGATCAAGGCCTTCGCGCTCGGCCAGAAGGTTGAGCCCCGTCATAAGCTCGGCGCCCGGATCCTCCGGCGTCGTCAGCACTTTCAGCGATGCGATGCGGCCGGAACGGGCTTCAAGCGCGCAGAAATCGATAAATGTTCCGCCGATATCGACCCCGACCTTCCAGTCGGCTCTGTTCCGCGCGTCATTCGCCGCGATAACACCATCCATGATGCGTCCTTCCTGTCTGCCGGCTGAAGCTGGCATGAACTGGTGGTCCGGGTCCAAGATGGATGACGGGCAAGGATATAAGTCTTGCTTATGCTCCTGTGCTATGCTGGCTCAGGACGGCGGAACAGGCTGCGCGGATTTCATCGCGCATTATCTCATCGGCCCGCGAAAGGACCTGCGCACGGGCAGTCAACAACGCGATCGGAAATTCCGGTCCTGCCGCCAACGGCCGGACCCCAAGCCCTGCAAACTGGGGCCACGGCAGTAGCCCGTCGACAAGGGCGATGCCCAGACCGGCCTGTACGAAACCGATGGCGGAGATGGATACGTCGATCTCGAGCGACGGTGAAAGCGTGACGCCTTGCGCGCGGGCCGCATGGGCCAGTTCGTCGGCAGGGCGCGTGTTCCCGCGATAGGATATCAATGCCTCCCCGACGAGATCGGCAAGCGTCAGCTGGGTCTTCTTCTGCAGGGCGTGCCCTGTGGGCAACAGGCACACGAAGCCGATGCTGCCGATCACCTCGGCCTCGATGTCGGGAGGCAGGCGATCGTCCATGGCGACGCCCAGGCTGACATCACCCGCACGCAGCATGTCGACGATCGCGGCGATCGGGGCGCTATGGGAACGCAGCAATATGTCGGGATGCAGGGCACGGAACCTGGTGAACGCGCGCGGCAATATCGCCATGGCCGGTGGCGGCGAGGCCGCGACCCGTACCAGTCCGGTCCGGCCCAGGCGCAGATCGGTGGTCTTGCGGCGCAGGCCCTCAAGCCCCGCCGACAGCCTCTCCGCATCGGGGAATATCTCCAAAGCCTCCGGAGTTGGGCGTAGCCTGCCCTTTACCCTCTCAAACAAAGCGAAGCCGAGTTCGTCCTCTGTGTGAAGCAGAATCTGGCTGAGCGCAGGCTGGGAAATGTTCAGCATCCGCGCCGCGGCGGTCACCGTGCCCGCGCGCATGACGGCGATGAACACTTCGAGTTGTCGCGCCCGCATTGCCACCCCATAGGTAAAGCTTATGGCTCTTGTTCAAACCCATCTTTGACCTAATGCAGTGGCGCGGACAAGATTGGCCAGCAAGGATCATTCGCCCTGCACAAGGAATGACTATGGACGTGATCGTGCTGGGCGGCGGACTGATGGGGACGGCTTCAGCCTATTTCCTTGCTAGGCGCGGCGCACAAGTGACGCTGATCGAACGCAACCGGATCGGCAGCGGGGCAACCGTCGCCTCCTTCGGCAACATCCGGCGCACGGGGCGTCACCTGTCCCAGCTTCCGCTTGCCCAGCGCTCGCTTCGGCTATGGGGTGAGGTCGAAAAAATGCTTGGGCGCGACCTGGAATTCCGCGCCACCGGTCATATCCGGCTAATCTTCGATGAAGGCGGTCTCGCCGATATGCGGGCCTATGCCGAGGCGGCGCGGCCATGGGGGCTTGAGCTGGAGGAACTCGGACCCCGTGAGATCCGTGCACGCTTTCCTGGGCTTGGTCCCGAAGCGATCGCGGCCTCGCTCTCGCCGCACGACGGCAGCGGCAATCCGCGGCTGATCGCGCCGGCCTTCGCCGAAGCGGCCCGCAGGCTTGGCGCGGCGATCGTCGAGGACGCCAGGGTCGAGCAGATCCAGCGAACAGGCTCCGGT
>NZ_RZTC01000011.1:46423-50666 GCF_004023165.1 Mesorhizobium sp. M7A.F.Ca.MR.176.00.0.0
GCCGAGTGTCTGCTCAACACCGCTGGCGCCTGGGGCGCGCGTATCGCCGCGCAGTTCGGCGAACAGGTTCCGCTCGACGCCTGCGGTCCGCAGATGGGGGTGACCGAGCCGCTGCCGCACCGGATCCTGCCAGTGGTCGGCATCTGGACCCGCGACAAGGACCATGGCGCCTATCTGCGTCAGGTCGAGCGCGGCAACATAGTCTTCGGCGGCGCGGCCGAAAGGGTAGCGGTGGACCTGGATCCGGGCCACGCCGTCGCCGATCCCATGCGCCTTCCGTTCCAGCTGCGCGCGGTCGCGCGGCTGCTGCCGGCAATCGCGCGGGTCGCAGTCATCCGCACGTGGTCCGGCTGTGAAGGTTATATCAGGGACATGCTGCCGGTCATGGGGCGCTCGGCGACGACGCCGGGCCTGTTCCATGCTTTCGGCTTCAGCGGACACGGCTTCCAGCTCGGTCCGGGCGTGGGTGACGCCATGGCCGAACTCATCACGACCGGCCGTTGCGAAACGCCGCTCGATGATTTTAGGATAGATCGCTTCAATCGCGGAGTCTGACGAAGCGAGTCGATCACTGGGCCCCTGCTTCGTTTGATGAAGAAGAACGAACGTTGCATCTGTCCGAAGGACCGCGACAGGGCGACTCTTTTCGAACGGCTAACGTCCGCTTGGAGGCGCGAAGCAGCCACTCCCACTGTCACCTTGATCCTGGCGGAGCGAAAAAGCAAAAGACGACGGTTTCGTTTGGATATAGGCAGATGAGGTGCCGTCGGGCGAGTTGAGTTGCTGACCATAAGGAATGCGAAAGCTCTGGCGCCGTGTCACCAAGCGGTGGTCACCGGGCAGCAGCACGACGGCGCAACCTTCCGGTGTTTCTCGGACAATATCGTCGGAGATCATCTGGCAGTCGCCGACCGACTTGTCGCCATTGCAACAGCTCGCCGGATACTCAAAACCACTCTGCGCCTTGTGAGCGTAGAGGGTGGGAGTAAGTGCCAGTGACGGGACTATTGCGGCCAGAGCTGCCACGGACCAACACACCAAGCTCAGCGAAGCCATCCGGACGATCCAGAGACCTGGGTTCGGAGATTATCACGGGCCTTGTTCCGAGTAACGACAGCCTGGCGATCAAACACCGATATCTCGCCTAAACCCGCTGTCGCGAAGCCGAGCGCGTTGCGGACATTTGCGCTGCCTTGATCGGCAATGTGTCGATAAAACGTGCGGGCAAGACATCCACTCCGCTGCAGGCCGGCGACATCGCGCTGCTCTCTCCAGGACACACGGAGCTGTGGCGTTACGAGCGCGCGCTTGAGCAGCGCGGCCTCGCGGTATCCTCGCAAGCCGGCCAGACTCTGATGCGGCGGCAGCAAACGCAGGACATTCTGGCGTTGCTACGGGTCCTGGCGGATTCCTCCGACACGCTGGCCTTTGGCGCGCTGATGCGAGGGCCGCTGGTGGGCCTGAGCGAACAGGAACTGCTGGACATCACCTCAGCCCTTGTCGAGCAAGCCGACGGCCAACGCTTTTTCACTGTGCGGACGGATCCCGAGCTCGTGCAGCATGCTGTCGCCAGAGATATTCTCGTCAAGTTGCAGCGGCTTCGTCGGCGCGCCTCAATCGTGACCCCAAGCTTGATCTTGGCGGAGGCCATCGAACGCCTGAATGTTCGCGTGATCATGGCAGCGCGACATCGCAACAGGAATGCCCGCGCGCTCGTCAACCTAGACGCATTGATCGAAAGGGCGCGCGGCTACTCGATCGCTGGCCTGCGCGCTTTCATTCGCGATCTGCAGGAAGATTGGGAGCGCAAGGCCCGGGCGCAGGAAGGACGCATCGATGCTGCCAAGGATGCCGTCGAGATCGTCACCATTCATAGCGCTAAGGGATTGGAGTGGCCAATTGTCATTCCGGTCAATTCGACGACCGAACTCTACCGGCCGGATCAGTTCGTGCATCGGCAGTCCGACAACACGTTGCACTGGATGCTGGGGGGCGTCGCGCCGCCGGAGCTGGCTGCAGCGCGCGCCGCGGAAAGCCTGGAGGATGCCAATCAACGTGAGCGTATCTGGTACGTGGCTTGCACGCGAGCACGGGATCTCCTGATCCTTCCCCACATCCCCCAGGCGTCCAAAGATTCCTGGTTCAGCTCGATAGACCTGCGTCAGCTGGACATCCCTGAGCTGGACCTTACGTCCTTTGCGCGGCGCGAAATGCCGGCACCGGCGTCTCTGACCAACGAGCAGTCTTCTGATATTTTTGCCGCCGAGCAACGGTGCGTCGAGGAAAGCGCGCCGCCGATAGTGTGGCGCCGGCCCAGCGAACATGATCCCGATCGACTCGGCGATCCCCTCGAGGGCGTCGTAACTTCGGAGAGCCACATTGAGTATTTCGAGGTGGTGGGTGCCGGCGCCCGCCGCGGCGTCATCCTTCACAAGCTGATGGAAGAGCTTCTTACCGGTGAGCTCGCGGGAGAACTCGGTGCAAGCGTTGACCGCGCTCGCGAACTGCTCAATCAATTGGTGACCGACGTAAATGACGATGAACCTCAGCCCGATCCTTATGAGATGGGAGCAGCGGCGCTCCGCGGGCTCGCTTTGCCGCAGATTGCCGAACTGCGGCCTCACCTTGTGCCCGAAATCGCAATCTGGGGGCGCGACGAGGCGAGCCTTATTGCCGGGCGGGCCGACGCTTGGCGATCATCGAAGACCGTGTCGACGCTGCCATCGATTGGAAATCCGACGTCCATCCCGCACTTGCTGTGCGCGAAGCACATGTGCGGCAGCTGCGTGACTACCTGTCTGCGACCGGTGCCGTGCGTGGCGCAATCGTCTATCTGACAAGCGGCGAGATCACGTGGGTTGTCCCGCCGTGACGGGATCATCTATTCGTAGAGGAAGCCGTTGGCGCCATCTTCTTCGACATCTGCAAATCCTGGGATGATGTTTCCGGCGAGGAGCTTCTCCTTCGACAGCAACCCGGCGTCCTCAAGCGCCTCGAAATCTGGCAGCTGGCGCAGCGTGTCGAGCCCGAACTGCGAGAGAAAATTTCTGGTCGTCACATAGGTGTAGGGCGCGCCCGGCTGCGGCGAGCGCGGCCCCGAGGCGATCAGATCTTGCGCGCGCAGCACGCCGATCAAATCGCGCGACACCTCCTTGCCAAAAAAGCTCGACAGTTCGCCACGCGTGATCGGCTGGAAATAGGCAATGCACATCAAGACCAGCGCCTCCGATTGCGTCAGCTCCTTTGCCCCCTCTCCCGCCGCCGTGCCAAAGGCGGAGCGGATGACGTCTCCAAAGGCCTTCTTGGTCCGGTGCTGCCAGCCGCCGGCGACCGCGACCAGTTCGTAGGGGCGGCCGGCAAGTTCGGCGCGGATATCGTCGATGACCAGCTCAAGATTGCAATTCCTTCCCACCACCCGCGCGAGGACACTGCGTCTCACCGGTTCATTTGCGGCAAAGATCACCGCTTCGACGCGGCCCATCCATTCGCGCCAGCGCAGTTCTGGCGGCAGGTGCTCCAGCTCGGTATCCAGCAAAGCTGGCTGACCGTTTGGCTTGCGGCGGGCAGACGCTTCGCTCATCGCTACAACCCAAACAGCCGAAAGGTGGTGCGGCCGGAAAGCTCGCGCACGGCATCCAATTGTTGCAGCCGCTCGAACAGGCGTCGCGCCGCAAAGCGGGACAGGCTTTTCGTCGTCAGCGAGCCCGAAACGGCGTCTTCGTTGAGCAGCGCAAAAATCACCTCGCCGGCACCCTTGGCGCGCAATTTTGGAGCCACCACCAGAAGTTTTTCGGCGCGGCGCGACAGCTCGGCGGCCAGCCGGCAGGCGTCTGCCCCCGCCGCCACCAGCGCCAGGCAAACCGCCCGCTCAAAATTCTCGTCCCCGGGTCGGATGCGCCTGCCGCCGGCCTCGCCGCGAAAGACCGAAGCAAAAACCTTAGCCATCAGCAGCGGCAGCGGCCGCGGCCAGCGCAGGCTTTGCGCCAGCACCAGGTCAGCGAGCCACCAGGCAAAAAGCTCGCAGTCGGGCCGCATGGCGACGACGTGAGCGGCGATCGCCGCGGCGGCGAACGGCGCCGGCCGCTGCGACTTTGCCAGGTTATCGACCTCCGTGCAAAGCGCGGCAAGCGCGGCACCGTCCCAGTGGAGTCCGAGCATCTCGACGATCCTGGCGAAACGGTCGGCGGTGACGGGCGGCTGCCCGGACAGCTGTCGCCAAGCGCCAAGGATGGCGCCGGCGGGA
>NZ_RZTC01000011.1:50675-87228 GCF_004023165.1 Mesorhizobium sp. M7A.F.Ca.MR.176.00.0.0
ATCCATGGTTTTGAAGGGTAAAGCGGCTGTGCGCTTTGCGCCATCGTTTTCGCGCCAAAGCGCACAGCCCGTCGTACCAACAGAATGAACGATAATGTTGCAGTATCAGTCATTTAATCATGCCATTCCGCCGTAGCATCAGGCGCGAGCAGCCGTTCGCATGCCGACCTACACATGCCAGCTGCTAGATTGCATAAAGCATTTCAGGAAAAGGCCCATTCCTCATCGGCCGGTGTGACCAACCCCTGCCGAAGTCGGCTGTGAAGTTCTTGCCACGAGGGGTCGGACACGAAGCCTCTCATGCTTCCACATGCCTCGGCTAAGGAAATATCGCTCAAACGGTCGATAAGATCACTCATCGCGGCGTTCCTGCCATTTAGGAATAGCTCGAGCGGATCATCATCGCACTCAATGACCCGATGTCCCCAAGCTCCCGGCACGTCGTCCGTTGCGAGGGCTTGACGAAGATCTTCATCCACGCCTGCGACCTCGAGCGCCCGACAGACGACATAGCGCATCAGGGGGTAGTAGATCGGCTGATAGCTGCCTCCAAGCGCGCGCACGCCGGGCAGGATCGACGAAACCAGAAACATCAGCAGGAGATTCGGGACAAGGCTGCGGTTTGCCAGCCGCTTGAGAATGTCGGGGGCTGTGAAGCACGCCACCTTCATACCGGTCGCAGGATCGATGAGTTCGCCGGCGATCAGACGCAGCGGACGGCGCTTGCCATTTTCATAGAACCAGAAGAAATCAGTACCGCGCGCGAGCCAGCCACTCCACGGGCCGGACGCGAGCCCGTCGAGGCCGGCAAGGATATTGGCAGCGAAATTCGGGTCTTCCAGAAGTCTCATGCGTAGCCAGGAATTTTCGTCCGCCAGATGGTCCGCCACCAGGTCGGCAATATCCTCGTCGTCGATCTGCAGAAAGGCAAAGCGGCCTCCGAACATTCTTGGCCAAAGGATGAGATTGGCTGCCTTGATGGCATGCGCGGGCCGCTCGAAGTGCGTTGTTGGCAGCAGGCTACGAAGCAGCGTGAGCGCCTCTCCCTCAGTGTCTGGTTCGGTCGGCAACAAGTCGAACCTATAGGGTCCTGGTCCGGCTAGCAGGCTATATCCAATCATCCGGCTTCGGCTGAGGCCGAAGACGTTGATCGGTTTCCCGTCGACAGTGAGCCAGCCTGGTCCCTTGCGTGCCTTCTCAACAAGGCTCACCGTCGAAACCGCATAGGAAACGTAGGTCGAACAGCCATGCGCCGAGAGTCCAAGGAGGCTGAAGATGTGTGTGTAATAGGCTTCCGGCTCCGTGAGGAGAAACAAGTGAGGGCCTGTCTGCATCACACGGCGCTTTTCGAATTCTCTGCAGATTTGTGAAACGGCATTGATGGGCAATCCGTTTCGCTCTCCTGCGTTTTTGATCGCGTCGAGCAACTTGGTAAGGGCGTGACGGCGAATTTCCGGCACGGTTTTCGAAGCTGGCGCCTCGAACAAGCGGAACGCATAGTCGCGGATCGGACGGGGATGATAGGATCGCATCCATGGATAGAGCGCGGCTAGCGACTCGAGCACTGCCTGTTTCGCGTCTGCGCCTGCTGTTAGCTCTTCCACCTCACGTTTCACCCTTTTCTTGCGTCTGAACGACATCGACGCTCAAACACCAAATACTGATGAGCAGCATCACTCCAAAGCTGAAGAAAATCGTCGAAGGAAGTACTCGATTTCCTACCGCGGCGGCGATGCCGAAGACGAGTAAACCGAGCACCACGGCCACACAATGCATAATGCCTTTTGCCCGGCCCAACAGATAAACGGGTACACGCGACTGCAATGTGACTTCAACGCTAACGCGTCCAAGATTGTATAGAAATCCGAGCGCGGCAAAAAGGATCACTGTCCAGGGCATGTGCAGATATGCCAGCGCCATGAGTACCAGCGCCGTAGAGCCCAAAAGAATGAGATGCCGCGCTTGGCTACTCATTGCTCTTTCAATCCCGAACAGAGAGATCGCGCCGATCAGTGAGCCCGCCGACCATGCAGCCTCAAGGTAGCCGAAATCCACGGCAGTACCCTTCTGCTCCTGGAAGACGAAGCTCGATCCCATTACGCTGACAAGCACCGCGCTTGTATAGAGAAGCGCGTAGACGACGATGAGACGACGCAGGCTCAGATCAAATCGTGCTGCCGAGATTTTGGCGATGCGGACATCGCGCGAAACCGGTTCCAGCTGCATCAAGGCCAGGCAACCTGCTGAAAACAGAAAGAAGGCAGCAAGAACGGTGAATGGCAGGGCTGGCGACTGCTCATGCAGCAACGGCCCTGCGAGCAGAGCTGCCCCAAGACTGCCGAACTGCATGACGAAGAAGACGGCGGAATTCCATGCTATAAGATCGCGGCCGTCAGCTATGACGGGGATCATTGATTGAGAGCTCGTCAGCGCGACACGGTCGCAAAACGAACACAGGACCGCTGACAGACAGATGACCAGGAAAACGTCCATGTAGAGAAGCGCGCAAGCGGTGGCCAGCATCACGACGAAGCGGCTGAGGTCTGCCGCAACGTTCAGGCGTCGTCTGTCAAATCGATCCGCCGCTACGCCGGCCAGAGGGCTCGCGATAAATTCGACAATGCTAACGATCGCAAGGAACGTCGCCACGCCGGCAGTTCCGTATCCTCGCTCGACGAGAATCCAGGCAGATGCGATATAGTAGCCGCTTCGGGCAACGGCCGCCGATAGCGTGCTGGCCAGGAATCCGAAGCAGGGATTGGGCCGGTAGACCCGTCCTTTGCGATGATGAGTACGAACCAGGTTTGACATGAGCGGCGTATCCGGCTGATCGCCGTTGATACTTTCTTCCGCCAAGCCTGCTTTACTGTGACGTTAGGGTTTTCCGATACTTGCTAATAACCGACAAGCGTCGACCTAGATTCTGCTCTTACGACGAAATTCCGTGGGGCTCGCGCCGAAGCTCCGCTTAAAGGCAGTGGCGAAATGGCTCGAACTGCCGAAACCGCATTCCAACGCGATTTCCGTGGCCGACAAATTGGTCGATCGCAGCATATCCGCCGATTGCTCCAATCGGCGCTGCGCTATGAATGCGTGCGGCGTCATGCCTGTCGACTGCTTGAAGGCCCTCCAGAAATGGAACCGGCTAATCCCAACCTCTTTTGCCAAATCGGCGAGCGTAGGTCTGCCGTCCGACATGGCCTCGATCATGCCCACGGCGCGCTTGAGGTCGAACGACGACAAACCGCCTTTTGCCGGCTCCTGATGGACGCCGTTCAACCTGAACATCTGCACGAGCAATTGCGTGGCCTGGCTCTCCACCATCGTTGCGCTGATTGGGTCAGGCTGCTTTAGCTCCAAGGCAATCCTCTGCAACGCCAACTCTACAGTGCTGTCCCGAAATCCGATCGAAGGCGGCAGCACCGCCGGGCGATGGCGAGCCATGCCCGCAAACACCTCTTCGGCGAACCCTTTTTCAATTGAGACCAGGAGGTAGGAAGCGGTCGCGTCACCCTCATCCCACCCATTCCAATCACAGCCGGCGGGCATGAAGATGATCGAACCGGCCCGGCGCGGCAAAAAGGCAATCCGGCGCCCATCCACAATGTCTTCTCCACGGCACGCTGTGCCCTTCAGGTTCATCAAGAACACATGGTTTGGCTGGAGGATTCTTGTCTCCTGACGCTCAAGCCCAGTTCTTTTGATTACGTCCGCCCGCACGCTCCCCCAACTCTCATACTTGTGGGGAAGCGATTGGTGCCGTGAACGACGATTCTCGGTCGGGTCGAGGGCTAGAGTATTCACGTATCCACAGCCTCCTTACTGGCGAGGAGCCAGTTGCGTGATGTGGAGAACCATGGGTTGCTGAACAACACGAAAATAACTCTGGATTGGTAGAAGATGTGACTTCAGCGAAAAAATGACAATCAAGTGAAAGACCCCTTCAACACGCAGGCCTACCAGTTGGCCCAGCCAATACTTGAGCTCGGTGGAATATTAGAAACCGCTTATCTTAGTGGAATTTCCCCCATCGACGTATCGGCATCTCACCAATCGAACGGTGTCGGAGGCATACTGCGATGCGTGGACTCGACGACTTTCTGGCTGAGTGCGACCATGGCCCACGCCTCAACGGACTCGCCGGCTTTTTCGCGGCGACCGCCGCTGGCAAGAGCGGGATGCCAATCCGGAAGCCTGTGGCGGACGCCCGCCTACTGCCGAGCGATGAACTCCTACGCGATCTGGTTGCGCTGCACGCGACCCGCCAAGGCTTTTTTGACCAGCACTATCACGGCAGCATTCCCTATAGATTGGAAGAGGAGTGCCGGATGGCCCATGCAGTGCTAAAATATTCCCGGGATCGTCGCGCTCCCCTTTCGCTATACAGCCTCGGAACAGCGGAAGGCACGATGGCGAGAACGTTGTCCGAACTGTCCGAGGGGCGGATACGCACACTGTCGTGCAGCCCGAACGCAGAGAATTACACAAGCTTCATGGCCTATGGCGAACCACCGCACGCCGACTTCTTCATTGGCCCATTCCACAAGTTGACCAAGGACGTCCTGAGCTCGGATCCGCGACTGGCAAATTTCGCTCACGGATTCGATATCATTTTGGAAGACACGACCTTTCAGATGTACTCGCCAAGCAGAGCGAGACAGATCGAGTTCGTGACCCAGCATCTCAAGCAGGACGGAATTTTCGTCTTCGTCGAGAAGTTCCGGGCAGCCGAGGAGCCGGATTACAGGCGTCGCGAATACCAGAAGGATTTCGGCTTCAAGGCGCGCTATTTTCCCCCAGACGAAATCGAGAAGAAGCAAAGCCTCGTCCTGAATACGATGTTCGGCAATGAGGTGACTTTGGCGCAGATGGCTGACGCAATACACGCGCATTTCAGCTACTGCTCCTTGACGTGGAATAGCGGAAATTTCTCCAGCCTTGCGGCGAGCAATAGCGAAGAGAACCTGAACCGCTACCTTTCCCAGATGGCCGCTCCGGCCATTCCGCACGAATACGTCTACGAAACCAGCGTGTCTCGCAACCCTGCCGACTAGTCGTCGCAGCCCGCCCAAGAGTGATGAGCAGCCGTCCCGGCGACGACGTGACGGGACACTCGCGAACCCATGTGGAGGTTTCCATGCATCGGTCATGCTTGATACCGGGCGCCATCCATTTGGAAACCGTACTTCGCAGCTTTGCCATGGCACGGGCCTCTCCGGCGCTGACGAACATGACCGCCCGGCGTGGCGTTCGCGTCGGCCCCGCTGCACGGCACCACACGGAACTGCATGCGCGAGGCTCTTAAGCCTTTGAGACAGGCCAACAACACATTGCGCCGTCTGGACCATGTCTTCGCAGCTGTCGACCATGGCAGCCTCAGGCAGGCGGCAAGAGTTCTCAGAGTGAGAGAATCCTGTGTCAGCCGCAACATCGTTGCTCTCGAGCAATTGCTGGACATGCAGTTGTTTGACCGCGACGTCCATGGCGTTCGGCTGACCGAAGCGGGCCGGGCCTGGATTGACCTTGTCCGGGCTCATTACGAAGGCTTGCATGATGCCCTGGCCGGCGGCGGTCGAGGCCACCAGGATGCCAAAACGGTCAGGATAGGATTTTGTGCCCAAATGGGTCGTGCATTCGTTGTGCGCCTCATAGATCGTTTTCGCAGCTTGCATCCGGACGTGAGCGTGGCCATCGAGGACATTCCACACGAACAGTGCCTGGCGGCAATACGCCGCCGGCGCGTCGACATCGTCTTCACGCACGGGCTTGAGAACGCCAGCTTATGCCGCAGCGAAATAGTTGCGCAGGAGCGCTTGTTCGTTCTCCTACCCGTTGGCCATCCGCTCGCCGAAAAGCCGGCAGTCACATGGGCGGATCTTGCAGATACGTGTCTGCTGATACCAGTCGGATCGCCGCAGGATCCGGTTTTGCTCGAAAAGATCGCCTCGGATGGTGGCCCCACCATTCAAATATGTCGCGCTAGCGATGCAACTGTCATCCTCAGGGTCCAACTCGGTCAAGGTGTGACTTTGGCGGGCGAAGGATTTGCCGGGACAGTCGCCATAGACGCCACGGTGTGGAAGCCCATCAGTGGACAGAGCAGCACCAGTTCGATCAAGGCAGTGTGGCTGGAATCGAATCCGAAGCGTGCGCTCCTGAGGCTGGTTGGAACTGCAAGCAACATGGTGACTGCGACGAGCTAGGCCCACCCAAGTCAATGCGAAAATAGGAAACCTCCAGTGCGATTCCCTCCATGGATGGACTGACCCCATTCGAATTCAGTCGGCCGGCCTTAACCACCCTCAGAACGCTTTGCCCTGGAGAAGCCCCGATCCGTCGCCATGAATCGCTCCAGCATCGCGACGATGAGGCGCGGCGCATCGGCGGGTCGTTGCCCCGCCTCGCGGCCGAGGATCTCGGCATAGGCTGTCAAGTCACGATGCAATGCCGCTGGGAGTTCCACCATGACCTTGACAGGTTTGTCGTCGGCGATTGGCCCCAGTTTCAGCTTGGTCATTTCAGCCTCCATAAGGTTCGAGCACGAGGTCGTGCGTGACGATGACGCGTACCGGGAATCCCGGTCGGATGGTGAGCGTCGGCGCTATGTTGAGCTGCCGCTGGACGATCTGCTGGCCTGCCTGGCTGATGCTGTCGGAAGCCCCTTGGCGCAGGGCGCGCACGATGTCGCTCTCCTGGCCTGATGAGCCTGCCTGCGCGCCGATGCTCAGAACCGTGGAAAGTGCTGCAGCCTTGAACAGCTCGCCCCAATGATAGTCGACGCCATCCTCAAGACCAGCATAGCCCTCGGCATCCGCCCCGGGCTCACGTTCCAGCACGATGGAGCGGCCGTCTGGAAAAATCAGCCTGGTCCAGACCAGCAACACGCGACGCTGGCCGAAGCCGACACCATTGTCATACTGGCCGACGAGGCGCGTCCCCTGCGGAATAAGCAGGATGTGGCCGGTGGGGCTGTCATAGACATTCTCCGTCACCTGCGCGGTAATCTGACCCGGCAGGTCGGAACGAATGCCGGTGATGAGGGCGGCTGCGATGACGGCGCCCGCCTGCAGGACGTTCTTGGAGGCCGGCGGCGCGACGCGGTCAGGCGAGACGGTACGCTTGTCCGGCGGCTGATCGAGGAAGGCGAGCTGCCGATCCTGCGCCGAGGGCGTCGCTGGCTGCGGCGCGAGGCCAAGGCTGGCGAGATCGGGTCGTGGCATGGTTTCGGTCGTGGCTCGAGCGAGCGTCGCGTCACTTGCGGGCCGCGTTTGCGTGGACGCGAACAGACGCGCGGTCCTCGCCGCTTCCAGCTCCTGTTCCCGGCGCTGCTGCTCGGGGTCCGGTCCGACGGGGCTTGTCGATGGCGTGGGGCCGCCATTCTGCGCGTTGAGGATCGGGCGGCCGAGATCACCGGGAAGCGGTGGGCCAAGCTTCGGAACGCCTGCATAGTCCTTTGGCAGGCCGGCGAGCCCATCGGGCGTCGAACGATTGTCGGTTGAATACAGCTCCTGCCCTTGGCCTTGTTGACGGTTCTGCAGCGCGTAGAGCAACGCACTGCCGACAGCGAGGCTTGCGGCGAGCCCCAAGCCGGTTAGCGCCTTTCGGGAAAGACGCGTCACGCGCGGCGGCTCGGCGCGAAGCCGCATGGCCGCGATTGGCTCGCCTGTCAACGGCCGGGCGTCATCCTCGACCGGTGCCTCCGGCCAGGCGTCATTCGCCGGCCCCGGGCCTTCTTCCTTCCCGGGACCCATTTTGTCGCTCATGATGACGACCCTCCCCTGTCTGTTCGGGGGTACGTCGCTGGCGGGGTCTCACCAGGGCCACGCATCCATGAAAATCGACTGCTCCTTACCCCATCGGTGCGGGAGACGCGGACGCGCTTCTGGTTCTTGCCGGCGCCGAAGCGCAACTCGGCGGCGGCAAACAGCCGATCTACGATCATGTAGTTGCCGCGCACGCGATAGTTCACCAGCTCCGACGTGTCGCCTTCCGGGCCGACCACGAACAGCGGCGGCATCTCGCCCTGGCCGATGCCTCGCGGGAACTCGATGAACACCTGTTTGCCATCGTCGAAAGCACGCAACGGCCGCCACGGTTCGCGATCGCCCGTCACCTCGTAGCGGAAATTCACACGAGAAATATCGATGCCCGTCGAGACCGGCTGTGCCGCTTCGGCCTCTTGGCTCTGACGGCGCAAGGCAATGAGCTGGTCCTGCGGGTACTGCCAGGTAACCGATGCCATATAGGTCGACGGCGTCGATCGCAGTTCCAGGTGATAGGTGCGCCGATCGGTATTGATGACGAGATTGGTTATGAGTTCGGCGCGCGTCGGCTTGACGAGGATGTGGACTTGCCTGGTCGCGCCCGTACCGCTCTCGGTATCGCCGATGATCCAGCGCACGGTGTCACCGGCGGCGACGGGGCCGGAGCCGACGAGCTGCTCGCCGGGCTGGAGCGCGATGTCGGTGATCTGTCCCGGCGAGGCATAGACCTGATAGAGCGCGCCATCGACGAAGGGATAGACCTGCATCGAATTGATGAACCCGTTGCGGACAGGCTGCATGCGCGCGGCCGCATTGGCCAGGTTCACGCGCGCGGTCGGATCGGACGGTTCCGGCTCGGGCTTTGCGTCCTTGCCAACCGGCTTCAACTGGCCTGGAAGCGGCAGCGGCTTTGACAGCTCTACCACCTTGACGGGCGGGGGCGGATCGACGGCCTGCACGGCCGGGACCGGATCGTCATAGGAAATTTCCGGCGGCTTCTGCCTGGTGGCACAGCCTGCAAGCGCCGAAGTGCAAAGCAGCAGTGCTGGAAAGGCCATCTTGCGGAAAGCCGGCATTGCGTGGATGAGGAAAGTTGGACACCCCCAGTGGGCGGCCTTGAAGAGTGCGGGCGTCATTGTCCAAGCTCCTTCGACCAGTTGATGGCGTTGATGTAGATGCCGAGCGGGTTCTTCCTCAGTGCGTCGGCGTCGCGCGGGGGCTGCACGACAATTGTAAGGATCGCGGACCAGCGCTCCGTGGAAGCAAGCGAGCCGTCCTGATAGCGGCGTTCGACCCAGGCTATGCGGAAGCTCACTGGGGATGCGCGGATGACCGACGACACGTCGACGGCGATCTGCTGTTTGCCGACCTTGGTGAACGGGTCATTGGCGCGCGCATAGTCGTTGAGAGCCAGCGCCCCGCCCTGCGTCGCGAAGTCATAGGCGCGCAGCCAGTTCTGCCGCACGATGACCGGATCGGCGGGGATCGACCTCACCTGTTCGATGAAGTGCGCCAGGTAGAAGGCGATCTGCGGATCGTTCGGCTGATAGTCGCCGACCGCTGGGGCGACAGCCTGCGCCTGGCCCAGACGATCGACCTGCACCACCCAGGGCACGATCGAGCCGTTGGCGGATTGCCAGACGAGCGCGGCGGAGAACCCGGCGGCGAGCGCCAGGCAACCGAAGGCCATGTAACGCCAATTGCGCGCCTGCACGCGAGCCGAACCGATGCGCTCGTCCCAGACCTGTGCAGCGCGTTGGTAGGGCGTCTCGGGTTGTGGGGATCTGCCGTAGTGCGTGGACGGTCGTTTGAACATGCTTAGTCTCTTTCAGAGAGGTTGATCGAGGAGCCGCCCCCATGGCTGTCGCCACTGCGAACGGCGTGGGCGGCGGCCTGGACGCCATGGGTCATCTGTTGCGAGCGCTTCATGCGCTTCGCCCAGGCGGGCTGACTTTCGGCTGTGGAAGACGCGACGGGAGCGGAGCCGGCTTCGCCAGCGTTCGCGCCGATCGTGCCGGCGGTGGATGATCCGCCCGTCGTCCCGAAGGCCGCGCGAGCGCCGGACTGGTAGCTGTGCTTCATGCTGCCTGCCGCATTATTGGCCGCCCGCTTGAGCGGTGAGATGGCACCCTGGGCGCCGGCGCTGATGACACCGCCGAGCCCGGATGCGACGCCGGAAAAACCAGACTCTCCGGCCGCGCCGAGATTGTAGGCTGTGGATGCCCTGCCCGCGGTCGCGGCACCGCCACGAGCCGCCGCTGCAGCACCGCCGCTGACAGCCGCGCCTCCGGACACGACGGCGCCGCCGGCCGCTGCGCCCACTGCTGCCATGCCGCCCGCGGCGAGCCCGGTGCCGACCGCCGCACCCGCGCCGAGTTGCGGACCGCCGGAGACGAGACCGTTGGCAATGCCAGGTCCAAAGATGCCAAGGCCGAGCAGCGACAGCGCGGCCAGCACGATCGCCATGGCGTCGTCGATCGACGGCGTGGTCCCGCCGAATCCCGAGGTGAACTCGGAGAAGAGGGTCGAGCCGATGCCGATGACGACGGAGAGCACCAGCACCTTGATGCCGGACGAGATGACGTTGCCGAGCACCCGCTCGGCCATGAAGGCCGATTTGCCGAACAGACCAAAGGGAATCAGCACGAAACCGGCGAGCGTCGTCAGCTTGAACTCGATCAGCGTGACGAAGAGCTGGATCGCGAGGATGAAAAAGGCGAGCAGCACCAGCCCCCAGGCGAAGAACATGCAGGCGATCTGGATGAAGTTCTCGAAGAAGGACCAATAGCCCATGAGGTTCGAGATCGAGTCCAGCAACGGCCGGCCGGCGTCGAGCCCGGTCTGCGCCACCTTGCCCGGGCGCATGAGATCGTTGACGGTAAAACCCGTACCCGAGGCCTTCAGGCCAAGCCCAGCGAAGCTTTCGAAGACGACGCGGGCGAGATTGTTCCAGTTGGAGATGAGATAGGCGAAGACGCCGACAAACAAGGTCTTCTTGACGAGGCGCGCCATGATGTCGTCGTCCGCACCCCAGGACCAGAAGAGGGCCGCCAGCGTCACGTCGATGACGATCAGGGTTGTGGCGATGAAGCCGACCTCCCCGCCGAGCAGGCCGAAGCCGCTGTCGATGTAGCGCGTGAAGACTTCGAGGAAATGGTCGATGACGCCCATGCCACCCATGTCAGCGAGCCTCCGGCCGGGGCGGCGCGACCTGCATCGCGGGAACGGTCATATCCGTTCCGTCCCCTTCTTTCCGATCGGCCGACGCCGCCACATTTGGAAACAGCGTCGTCGGCGCTACCGGAGCAGGCGCGGTCGCCGCGTCACGTTGACCGAGAAACCGGCGCCGGCTGTCTGCCCACGCCTTCAAGCAACCGGGATCGCGAGGACCGGCCTCGCCGATCCCGGAGCAGCGGCGCAGTTCGGACGCCAGCGGGTCTTGTGACGCGATGGAACGATCCCGCATCGCCGGGGCATCAGGCTCAACGTCCTTGCTGCTCATCTCGATCGCGGTCACTGTCAAAGCGACTGCGATGAAGACGACTGCACTGACACGCGCGAGGATCTTGCCATCCATCGCGCCGGCCTCAGTTCTTGCCATAGAACATCTGCGCACCGCCGGGCTGGTAGCCCGAGCCCTGCGTCAGGAAGCGGCGGCGCTGCTCGCGGCCCTGGTCGGCGGCGGTGGCCTGTTCGGCCGATTGCAACGCCTGCGCCCGACCATTCGCGGCGACGACAGCGGTGAGATCGGCAAGTTGCTGCGCCTGAAGCGCGAAGAGTTGGTTGCCGGCCTGTGTTGCCTGAAGCGCTCCGGTCGCACCCTGGCTCTGCCCGACCAGCGCCGACATCTGACTGCGGTTGGTGTCGATGTTGCCGACGACGCCCGCCTGCACACGCATGGCGTCCTGAAGGCCACCAACCGTGTTGCCCCAGCGCGAGCGCGCCTCAGTGACGAGTTGCTGATCCGAAGCCGACAACGAGACGTTGCCATATTTCTGCTGGAAGGCCTGATCGATCTGCTGGACATCATAGGCAACGTTCTGCGCTTGGCCGAGCAATTGCTGCGTACGCTGCACGGACTGCTGGAGCTGTTGCAGCGAGGAGAACGGCAGACTTGCGAGATTGCGCGCCTGGTTGATGAGCATCTGGGCTTGGTTCTGAAGCGAGGTGATCTGGTTGGTGATCTGCTCGAGCGAGCGCGCCGCCGTCAGGACGTTTTGCGAATAGTTCGACGGATCGAAGACGATCAAGGCGTGTGCCGGCGTCGCCAGCATCGGCGAGAGCGCGGCGGGAGCGACAAGCAGCGCGGCAGCGAGCCGCATGCCAAGGGAACGGCGCAGTTTCATGGGGATTTCTCCTTGTTGGTGAGGACTGGGCTGGTTAGGGCGGGAATGAGTTCAGCCGCCCAGCCGACGCCACGGTGGTTGAGCCAGGCTGCGAGGAAGCCGTCGCGACCATGCTCGGCGACGATGCGGGCGATCGCGGCCTGGTCGGTCTTCGCGGATACTGCGCAGAGCGCGAGCGCTACATCGGACAGCCCAAGCTCGAACAGCCGGTTGCCGCGACGGGACTGGCAGTAGTAGTCGCGCTTCGGCATCGCCCGCGCGATGATCTCGATCTGCCGGTCGTTGAGGCCGAAGCGGCGATAGATCGCCGTGATCTGCGGCTCGATGGCGCGCTCGTTCGGCAGCAGAAGCCGGGTCTGGCAGCTCTCGATGATCGCGGGCGCGATCGCCGAGCCGTCGATATCGCTGAGCGACTGCGTGGCGAAGATGACGCTGGCGTTCTTCTTGCGCAGCGTCTTCAGCCATTCGCGGAGCTGGCCGGCAAAGCCGTCATCGTCCAGCGCAAGCCAACCTTCGTCGATGATCAGGAGGGTTGGTGAGCCATCGAGCCGGTCTTCGATGCGATGGAAGAGGTAGAACAGGACCGCGGGCGCGGCACCTGTTCCGATCAGCCCTTCGATTTCGAATGCCTGGACCGACCCCGATCCGAGATGTTCGCGCTCGGCATCGAGCAACCGGCCGTAGGGACCCCCAACGCAATAGGGGCGCAATGCCTGCTTGAGATCATGTGATTGCAGCAGCACGACCAGACCGGTGATGGTGCGCTCCTCGACGGGGGCGGATGCCAGCGAACTCAACGCCGTCCAGATATGCTCCTTGACCTCAGGTGTGATCGTCACATTCTCGCGCGTCAGGATCGCCACGATCCAGTCGGCAGCCCAGGCGCGCTCGGGGACATCATGAATGCGGGCGAACGGCTGCAGACTGACACTATCGATCGCCCTATCGGAGAGATCGCCGCCGAGATCATGCCAGTCGCCGCCCATGGCGAGTGCGGCCGTGCGGATCGAGCCGCCGAAATCGAAGGCGAATACCTGTGAGCCTGCATAGCGGCGAAACTGCAGCGCCATCAGTGCCAACAGCACCGACTTGCCGGCGCCGGTCGGGCCGACGACCAGCGTATGGCCGACGTCGCCGACGTGAAGCGAAAGCCGGAACGGGGTCGAGCCTTCGGTCTTGCCGAAGAGCAGAGGGGGCGCTGCGAAATGCTCGTCGCGTTCCGGCCCCGCCCACACCGCGGAAAGCGGGATGATGTGGGCGAGATTAAGCGTGGAGATGGGAGGTTGACGGACGTTGGCATAGACATGACCCGGCAGGCTGCCGAGCCAGGCGTCGACGGCGTTGATGGTTTCGATGATCGCTGTGAAATCGCGGCCCTGGATCACCTTTTCGACCCGCCGTAGTTTTTCGCCGGCGATGCCGGGATCGTCGTCCCACACCGTCACCGTCGCGGTGACATAGGCCATGCCGGCATAGTCGGCGCCGAGTTCCTGCAGCGCCATGTCGGCGTCGGCGGCCTTGTTTGCGGCGTCGGTGTCCACGAGCACGGACGCCTCGTTGGTCATCACTTCCTTGAGGATCGCCGCGACTGATTTGCGCTTGGCGAACCATTGACGCCGGATCTTTGTCAGCAGCCTGGTCGCATCGGTCTTGTCGAGCAGGATCGCGCGTGTCGACCAGCGATACGGAAACGCCAGCCGGTTCAGTTCGTCGAGCAGTCCCGGCGTGGTCGCGGTCGGGAAACCCGTGACCGTGAGAATGCGCAGATGCGACGCGCCCAGCCGCGGCTCGAGCCCGCCGGTCAGTGGCTGGTCAGCCAGCATGGCGTCGAGATACATCGGCGTTTCAGGAACGCGGACACGGTGACGATTGGTCGAGACGCAGCCATGCAGGTAAGTCAGCGTCTCGGCGTCATCGAGCCAGCGGCACTCCGGCATGAAGGCTTCGACAAGGCGCAGGACGCGGTCGCTGCGGTCAGTGAACCCGGTCAGCACCGCGTTGGGGTCGAGGCCCTTCTTCTCGCGGCCTTCGTAGAGCCAGCTTTCCGCGCGCGCGGTGTCTTCGGCGGGCGCAAGAAAGGTGAGTGTCAGGAAGTAGCTGGACTCGAAATGCGCGCCGGCCTCCTCGAAGCCCGCCTTTCGCTCAGCATCGACCAGCGTGGAGGCCGCATCCGGAAAGCGGCTGTCGGGATAGCTGGTCGAGGCATGGCGCTGCGCCTCGACGAAGATCGCCCAGCCGGAGCCGAGACGGCGGAAGGCATTGTTGAGGCGGCCGGCGACGGCAACCAGTTCGGCCGGCACCGCGCTGTCGAGATCGGGACCGCGAAAGCGGGCGGTCCGCTGGAAGCTGCCGTCCTTGTTGAGGACGACCCCGGCGCCGACCAAGGCCACCCAGGGCAGGAAGTCGGCGAGCCGGCTGCTACGATTGCGATATTCGGCAAGATTCATCATCGGCGCGACCTCGCTCAGACAGTGAGATGCGCAGGGATGCGCAGGTGCCGGCGAACAACGTCGGCGAAAAGCGGATCTCGCTTGGCGGCCCAGACGGCGGCAACATGGCCGATCGCCCAGATGGCGATGCCGACGAGCCACAGACGCAATCCCAGCCCCACGGCGCCGGCGAGCGTCCCGTTCATGATGGCAATGGCGCGCGGGGCGCCACCGAGCAGGATCGGCTCGGTCAGCGCCCGATGCACGAGGACCGTGAAGCCCGGCACGGCATAGTCGGGCATTGACCCGCTCTGTTCGACACCACCCGCCATCAGACCAGCGCTCCGCCGCCGAACGAGAAGAACGACAGGAAGAAGCTCGACGCAGCGAATGCGATGGACAGGCCGAACACGATCTGGATGAGCCGGCGGAAGCCACCGGACGTGTCGCCGAAGGCGAGCGTCAGGCCGGTAACGATAATGATGATCACCGCCATTATCTTGGCGACCGGCCCCTCGATCGACTGGAGTATCTGTTGCAGCGGTTGTTCCCACGGCATCGACGAGCCGGAGGCATAAGCGGGCGCGGCCATCACCAGGATGAGGGTGGAAACGGAAGCGGTCATGGCAAGACGATGGCGCGCGAGGCGCAGGCGTTGGATCACGGATTTTCTCCTTCAGGGCTTTGGGATGAGCAAGGTCGGCCTGTCGTCCCCATCGAGGACGGCTGGCGCGACCCGGTAATCGCCGTCCGGGCGAATGCCATCGACACGGGCGAGTTCGGACAGCCGGCGCGCGGAGCCGCGCCCGGAAAGGACGGCAACCAGGTCGATCGTCTCGGCGATCAGCGCGCGCGGGACGGTGACGACGGCTTCCTGGATAAGCTGTTCCATCCGTCGCAGCGCGCCAATGGCGCTGCCGGCGTGGATCGTGCCGAGGCCACCGGGGTGGCCGGTGCCCCAGGCCTTGAGCAGTTCGAGCGCCTCGGCTCCGCGCACTTCGCCGACCGGAATGCGGTCGGGGCGCAGGCGCAGCGACGAACGAACGAGATCGGAGAGCGACGCGACGCCGTCCTTCGTTCGCATCGCAACGAGATTCGGCGCGGCGCATTGCAGCTCGCGCGTATCCTCGATGATGACCACGCGATCGGCGGTTTTAGCCACTTCGGCCAACAGCGCATTGATCAGCGTGGTCTTGCCCGTGGATGTACCGCCTGCAACGAGAATGTTGGCGCGGCTGGCAACACCCTGGCGCAGCGCGTCCGCCTGGCGCGCCGACATGGTCCCGGCCGCGACATAGTCGTCAAGGGTAAAGATCGCGACCGCGGGCTTGCGGATCGCGAAGGCGGGCGCCGCGACGACGGGAGGAAGAAGCCCCTCGAACCGCTCCCCCGTCTCGGGCAGCTCGGCCGAGACGCGTGGCGCGCCGGCATGGACTTCGGCACCGACATGATGAGCGACAAGGCGAACGATGCGCTCGCCATCAGCTGCCGACAGGCGCTCTCCCGTGTCGGAGAGCCCCTGCAACAAGCGGTCGATCCACAAACGCCCATCGGGATTGAGCATCACTTCGACGATGCATGGGTCGTCGAGATAGCTTGCGATCGCAGGTCCGAGCGCTGTGCGCAGCATGCGTGCGCCGCGCGCGAGGCCTTCTGAACTGTGCTGCGAAGTCGCCATGCTGTCCCCGTTTCGATCCGGGGCAAGATGAACGCCCCAGAACGGGGATGATTAAGAGAGCCGCATCTCGAGTGGATTGAACAGCTTTGTCGAGGCGTCGTAGCCTAGCGTGCAAATACAGGCGGTCGGCGGTTTGGACCGGCAGCCCGGATTGCGGATTTCGCGCCAGACTTGGTTCCGATGGAGCCGCAGCATCGACTCAACGTCGGTGCCGTGTTGGCGAAGCGACCCCCTCCAAGTCTCTCCTGCAAGGCTCGACAGGCCGGGGAGAACTGATCTATGACAACATATCACCGCAGCACTGCGATATATTTTTACATATCGGTCTTTCCAAAATCCTCAGCAAATGATATATTTACGCATATAAATTTTGAAAGCGATATGTAGAGGCATATCAAATGCTCTATTCGACGGACGAAATTCTCCAAACGCTCCGCAACGCACGCGAGCAAAGCGGGTTGAGCCAACGCGACCTCAGCGCTCGCATTGGCGTTCCGCAAAGCCATATTTCAAAGATTGAAAATGGCGGGACCGACCTCAGGCTTTCGAGCCTGGTTGAGTTCGCACGAGCGCTCGACCACGAACTGGTCCTGGTTCCGCGCAAGGCCTTGGCAGCGGTCGAAGCCGTCGTCAGCAATGCTTACACAACGCTTGACGGCGAAGACCGCCAGCGCTCCGTGGTGTTCAATCGCGCCCAAGCTGCCCTTGCAAGGCTGCAACGCGACCATCCCGACGCTGGCGAATTCAAGCGTCTCGACCAAACGCTGCGCGAGCTTGCAAACTTTCGGTTGGGCAAGACCGATCTCGATACGCTGCGCGCCATCGCCGAAAAGCTGATGAAGCTGCCGGTCGGTGCGGGCGCGACCGCTGCCCTCGAGCGCGCCTCCAAGCAGCTTAGAGCACTGCGCAACAGGATCGCCCACGCGCTCCCCGACACGCCCCGCCCTGCATACCAACTCGACGATGAGAGCGAGGATGCCTGACGTTTTTGTCCTCGACGTTCGCCTCTATGGCGAGAAGATCGCAACACTCACGCTCATTCCGGGCGATCGTACGCTGTTTGCCTTCGACGAGGCCTATATCGACGATCCCGAGCGGCCCACGCTTAGCCTGTCGTTCAAGGACCAGTACGGGCAGCTCCTGACCGAATTCCGACCGTTCAATGTCAGGGTTCCTCCGTTCTTTGCGAACCTCCTGCCGGAAGGGCCACTGCGGGCCTACCTTGCCGAGCGCGCGGGCGTGAGCGAAAAGCGCGAATTCTTCCTGCTTTGGGTTCTCGGCCGCGATCTTCCTGGTGCGCTCACCATCGTGCCGGCGGACGCAGAAGCCTGGCCAGACCTGAGGGACGAGGGCGACGCGGAAGCACGCCGTGCGCGTCGGAGCAATGCCCTGCGATTTTCACTCGCCGGCGTGCAGTTGAAGTTCTCGGCGGTGAGGAACACCGGAAAGGGCGGCGGGCTTACGATCCCCGCCGACGGCGTCGGCGGTTCTTGGATCGTCAAACTGCCCTCACAGCTCTATGAGGGCGTCCCCGAGAATGAATTCTCGATGATGAGTCTCGCGGCCAGGCTCGGCATGGACGTGCCAGAGGTCCAACTCCTCGACGTCGATGCGATCGACGGCCTTCCTGAGGGCATGCGCAGCATGAAGGGCCAGGCACTGGCCATCCGGCGCTTCGACCGCACCGGTGACGGTCCGGTGCATATCGAGGATTTCGCCCAGGTGTTCGGCGTGTGGCCGGACGACAAATACAAGCGGGCAAGCGCACGCAACATTGCGACCGTGCTTGGCGTTGAGGCCGGAGACACTGGTGCCTCCGAGTTCATCCGCCGGCTCGTCTTCAACACGCTGATTGGCAATGCCGACATGCACCTCAAGAACTGGTCGATGATCTATCCCGATCGGCGGACAGCGGCGCTCGCTCCAGCCTACGATTTCGTATCGACAATCCCCTATATGCCGGACGAGTTCGCCGCCATCAAATATGCCCGCACCAAGCGCATGCGCGAGCTCTCCCTTGACGAGCTCCGTTACCTGGCGGCGAAGGCGCATCTAACCGAGAAGCTGGTCGTCGACACGGCGCGCGAAACCGTCACCCGCTTCCGCGACGAGTGGCCCGAGGCGAAGAAGACGCTTCCGGCGGCGCGCGCCGTCGCCGACGCGATAGACACTCACCTGCAAAACCTTGCGCTGATCGCCGAGGCCTGAGCACCGGCCGCGCCGCCGACGAGCTGCCGATCTGCGGCGACGGCGATCCGACCGTCTAATCATTGCCCCGGCACGCCGGTCTTGAGTGTGCCGAAACCGGCGTCGATGTCCTCGCTGATTTCTTGCCTCAGCTTCGGTCCTTTCGCCAGGCGCCGGCCAAGCGCCGTGACGAAGGCATCGTAGCGCTCGCCAGCCTTGGCGTGAGCAGCCTGCGCCGCGGGCTCGGGCAAAGCCGGAGTTGTCGCCAGCCAGAAGCGCACGAAAACGGCGAGCGTTTCAACGGCAATTGCGAGATCGCGCTCATGGCGGGTCATTCGGCGATCGAGCTGGTCTAGCCGCTTGGTGATCGCGGCCTCCTGGCGCTCGGCGGCATCGGGTGAAAGGAAGGATTCGATGGCCGCCTCGGCGACGAGAGACCGTGAAAAATCACGGCGCGCCGCATGTTCGACCAATCGGTTCATCACCCTCGGATCGAGATAGACCGAAAGACGTTGTTTGCGCGGAACCTTTGCCATCGGAGCCTCACATGTCCACGTCGTCATCGGGGTCGAGCGATGCCTGCCGCGCAATGCCTTGCATCAGGCGCGTCAGTCGACGGTTGCGGGCAACATTGTCATCTACGTCGTCGAGGTGATCGATCTCGAACTCGTTCTCGGGCGAAGACTTCACGACCAGCTCGACGCGGCTGAGCTCGGGTTGCCGACGACGCTCGGACTCCGTCGGATCCTCATTCCCGGCGGATGACCCCGACCGCATCGACGTCGCTTCGGCAATTTGGGGACGGAAAGCCAGAGGCAGCTTCGTCCAGTCGTCCGGTTTCCCCTCTGCTGCCGCCATCAGCACCGGCGGCGGCAGGATACGCTCCCGGAAGCGAGCATCCTCATGATAGCGCGCCTTCTTGGCGCGGATCGGCGGCGCACCCGAGACCATGACAATCTCGTCGGTGGCCGGCAGTTGCATCACTTCACCCGGCGTGAGCAGCGGGCGAGCCGTCTCCGAACGGGAGACCATCAGATGACCGAGCCGCGGCGACAGCCGGTGGCCGGCATAGTTCTTCATAGCCCTCATCTCGGTCGCTGTCCCGAGCGCATCGGACACGCGTTTGGCGGTGCGCTCATCGTTGGTGGCAAAGCTTACCCGGACATGACAGTTGTCGAGGATTGAGTTGTTGGCGCCGTACGCCCTCTCGATCTGGTTGAGGGACTGAGCGATCAGGAAACTTTTCAGCCCGTAGCCGGCCATGAAGGCGAGCGCCGACTCGAAAAAGTCGAGGCGGCCAAGCGCCGGGAACTCGTCGAGCATCAACAGCAGCCGGTGCCCTTGCGCCCTCACCTGCAGATCTTCGGTCAAGCGGCGGCCGATCTGATTGAGGATCAGGCGAATGAGCGGCTTGGTCCGGTTGATGTCGGACGGCGGAACGACGAGGTAGAGCGTCGTTGGATGCTTGTCGTCGACAAGATCCGTGATGCGCCAATCGCAGCGTCGCGTGACCTCGGCCACGACAGGATCGCGGTAGAGGCCAAGGAAAGACATGGCGGTGGACAGCACGCCGGAGCGCTCGTTATCAGATTTGTTCAAGAGCTCTCGCGCGGCGCTGGCGATCACCGGGTGCGCACCGGCTTCACCCAGATGCGCCGTTTTCATCATCGCCGACAGCGTCCATTCGATCGGACGCTTTGGATCGGAGAGGAAGCCGGCAACGCCGGCGAGCGTCTTGTCCGGCTCGGCGTAGAGAACATGCAGGATCGCGCCGACCAGAAGGGCATGGCTGGTTTTCTCCCAATGGTTTCGCCTCTCGAGCGAGCCTTCGGGATCGACAAGGATGTCAGCGATGTTTTGAACGTCACGGACTTCCCATTCGCCGCGGCGCACCTCGAGCAGCGGATTGTAGGAGGAGGATTTCGGATTGGTCGGATCGAACAGCAGGACCCGGCCATGCCTGGCGCGGAAGCCCGCGGTGAGCTGCCAGTTCTCGCCCTTGATGTCATGCACGACTGCCGAGCTCGGCCAGGTCAGCAGCGACGGGACGACGAGGCCAACACCCTTGCCCGAACGAGTCGGCGCAAAGCACAGCACGTGCTCCGGTCCGTCGTGGCGCAGATAGGCGCCGTCATATCGACCAAGCACCACGCCATCGGAGCCGAGAAGGCCAGTTGCCTTGACCTCCTGCTTGTCGGCCCAGCGGGCGGAGCCGTAGGTCTCGACCTTCTTGGCCTCGCGAGCCCGCCAGACCGACATGCCTATGGCGACGGCGACGCAGGCGAAACCACCGGAAGCCGCGATAAAGGCACCCTCCACGAAGATCGACGGCGCGTAGGCATCAAAGCCATACCACCACCAGAAGAAGGACGGCGGAAGGTAAAACGGAAAGCCCAGGACATGGAACCATGGCCTGCCGAGCTCGGGCTGGAATGCCAGGCGCCAGGCCACCCATTCCGTGGCGCCCCAGGTCGTGATCAGCACGATCGCCAGGACGGCGAGGACCTGGCCCCAGAGGATCTTGGTGGCGGACATAAAAGCAGTCCTTTCTTCAACATGAGGTTAGAGGCCGAGCCCACGGTTGCGGCCGAAGCTCCAGTCGATGCCGCCTTCATCGCGAGCCACGCCAGAGACGTGGCGGCCAAGGTGCTTTTCCAGGGACGGCGTCCAGGGCACCAGTTGGAACCCGAGGCCGTCATCGATCAGGGCGAAGCGGCCGGAGGCGAGCGTGAAGCGTTGCCGGTAGGAACCGGTGACGTACTCGCCGCCGCGGGCGCGGTTGAAGGGCTGGCCGGTGTCGACCGAGAGCTTTTCGCCGAGCGCCTCCAACTCGCGGCGACGCAGCGTGTCGATCAGGTTGCGGGTGAAGGTTGTGCGTTGGCCATGCCGCTCGCCGAGGCCCTGTTCGACGAGATGGTCGGCGCGGCGCTGCATGGCCAGCCGCACCTCGGCGCCGAAGCCGCCTTCCGACAACGCAATCGGCTCGCGGGCGATATTCTGGCGGTCAAGCCAGGTCGCGCCGGCGGCGGTAACCTGCCGCTCAATATCGAGGTCGGAACGGACAGCGAGTGCTGCGCGCCCGTGCCCCTGCACATCATGGAACCTGCGCAGCTCGACGATCGAACCGGGAGCGCCGTCGCCCGCGGCGTCGAGATCGGACAGCCTGATGTGATGTGTGCGGCCGTCGGTGCCATCGACCACGGCGTAGGCGCTGCCCTTCAGCTCATCATCGAGGCCGCGGTCGACCAGCCGACCCACGATCGGCGTGTCGAGGCGCTCCGCCGCCAGCACATAGTTCTCCGTGCCGCGCTCGATACCCTGTTCTGTCAGCGCGCGGTGCATCCGCTTGATGATGTCGCCGCGTTCGCCAAGCTCGCGCAGCGTTGCCTCAGCCTTGTCGTCGATCATCCACTGGCCCGGGCCGACCTGTTCGGCAAGGCCAAGGGTTTCGAGCTTGCGCATCCGCCCGACCTTCAGCACGTGATACGCGTCGGGCTGGGCGTTCGCGGCGGCGGCCAGGTCGATGACGCCTGTGTCGCGCCCGTCGCGAACAAGCTGCCGGTCAAGCTGGGTCCAGCGTTCGGCTTCGACCTGGCGCTCCAGATTGCGACGGATATCGAGATCGGTGCGGGGGCCGAGCTCCTGGGTGACAAGATCGGCCGCACGGGCGCGCATCCCCTCCTTGATGTAATCGCGTGAGATCACGAGATCCTGGCCGTCATCGGTTTGGCCGCGCAAGATGATGTGAAGGTGCGGGTTGTCGGTGTTCCAGTGATCGACGCCGGTCCAATCGAGCTTCGTGCCGAGGTCCTTTTCCATCTGGCCCATCAGGTCGCGGGCGAAGGCTTTGAGGTCGGCCATGTCGACGGCATCTTCGGGTGAGACGATAAAGCGGAAGTGGTGCCGATCATCGCCACAACGCGCGGCAAAAGCACCGCCATCCATCGCATCGGTTTCCGGCCCGAACAGCCTTGTCTTCTCCCCGTCACGGGTAACGCCTTCGCGGCGCAGATAGGTGAGATGGGCAGCAAGCGGCGCTGCGCGCGCGTGATGGCGCACCAGCCGTGTCTTGATGATCACGGTGCGCGAGCGGCCGGTGAGGAGGCGATTGGCACGCACGCTCGCCGTGCGGCCACGCCCGAAGGTCGAGCGATTGCACGAATTGATCCGGCCGGTGCGAGAGATCCGGGCGCCGGCCTTCTGGGCGGCGGCAAGCGCCTGCGCAATGAAGGGCCTGGCGCGCTGGGCACTGGGCGAGCGGATGCGGCCTGGGCCAATTCGAAGATCGTCCTCGCCAGTCATCTTAGAGATCCCGCACATCGTGCCAAGCCGCGGAAATCACAGGAAAATCGATGTTCTGACGCGGTGCGCCGCTTGCTAGCACCTCGCGGAAGTCCTGCATAAGCTATTGAAACAACACAACCGACCGACGCCGCACCTCGCGGCCTTTTATCTCGCCATCTTCCGGTTGTTCTGCACACCTTCCGCCTCCATCCACGCCACGGTGCGCTGGAACTCGCGGTTGCGCGAAAACGTCCATACGCGCTCATGGCTGGATCCCTTTGCCCGCTCGCGCCACGAAGAGGCCTTCGGACAGCGGCACGATGGCGGAGACCTCGCGCACGGTGGGTGCAGAGCTCGCGTCATTTGGCGGTCGCTCGGCCGTTACGGAGGCGGCAGCTTGGATGCGGTCCGGCTGACCTACGAAGAGCGCGCCGTGCTTCCAGGGAATGGCCTCGACAGATGTGACTGCGAAAGGGCGCATACCCTCGCTTCCGCCGATAAGGGGGGCGAGCGTCTCGACATAGGCGCGGGTCTCGGCCGGTAAAGGACGGCCGGTGAGGTAGGCTTCGTAGCGCGCAGGACCCGCGTTGTAGGCGGCCAGAAACCCCGGCGAGCCGTAGCGATCGTGCAGTTCGCGCAGATACGCCGTTCCTGCCAGGATGTTATCGCGGGGATCGAACGGATCGCGGCCAAGCGACCAGCGGGCGCGCAGATCATCCCATGTGCCGGGCATGATCTGCATCAAGCCGCGGGCGCCGGCGCTGGAGACGGCGCGCGCATCGCCAGCACTCTCCTTGCGCATGACGGCGCGTATCCACGCGATCGGAACGCCGAAGCGCTGCGAGGCTTCGCTGATGTGCGCACCAAAGGGGTCGCGTTGCGACGATCGCGCGATGGCCAAGTCCTGCGCCACTGTCGCCGCCGGCATGACGGTCGCGACGGACAGACCGCAAAGGAGGAGCAGAGCCATGCGCCGGGCAGCGCGAAGCGGCCCGGGCGCACCGCGATGGCTCGTCGACGGACGGCGAGCGCGCATCATTCACTCCTTCTCGCTGCGGTCGCGCGGGCGCGCCCAGTGCAGCGACCAGGACGTCTTGTCGTCGCCATTGCGAAAGAGGTTCGCGCGGATCGGCTGCGCGAACGTCGGGTCGTCGATCTGGATCGAGACATATTCGCCGGCCTTTTGGCTGGATCGTTTCCAGCCGGCGCCGATCTCGGGGCCGTCCTCGCTTCCGGTGTGAACGCGGTAGTCAGGCGCATTCTCCGTTTCGCTCGCCTCTGCCGTTACGATAGCGATATCCAGGTTGAGGCTGAGCGTGTGGATGCGCCCGCTATAGCCAGTCTTCTGGCGCGTGAATTCCCCGATCTGTTGCATGTCAGGCTCCTGTTATCAGTGGTGCGGTGATGATGGCTGGCGGCACGACGCGCCGCCGGTCGCGCGCTCACCGCGTTGGCGCGCGCCATTCGAAGCGGCCGTTGCCGCCCTCGTCCGTCCAAAGTGGGACGGCGCGGCCGATGATCCGGCTGGTGGAGATGAGGCCGAAGTAACGTCCGTCGAGGCTGTCGCGGACCTGCCAGTTCATCAGGAAGACTTCCCCCGTCGAGATGCGGCGGCAGCCCTGCCAGACCGGCAGGTCACGGCCGGCCCGATCACGTTCGAGCGCCACCCCCGCCTTGACGCCGTCGACGGTGATGGTGAGGTTCGAGCGACAGACAATTTGCCCGGAAACGCCAAGGATGTGCTTCAAGAGTGGCACGCCCGCCGGCAGATAGCCGCGATTAGCGAGGAGCGCGGCGAGTGGCTCGGGCGCATCGACGGCCACAAGATCGGTGACCTCGAAGGGTCCGTGGAACTCGATGGTGTAGAAACCGATCGGCGCGCTGGCTGACGCATTCCAGATGAGCTTCGTGGGCATCGAAGCGAGGCCGGGATAGCCGACGCCCATGGTTGCGAGAACGCTAGCGAGAAACATCCCGGCGCGCGTCACGGTTCGGTCCTCTTGCGCAGCAGGAAGGCGCGGTGTTGATCGAGTGTGTAGCTGCGCGGCGCGTGCCCGGCGGTTATCCGGTTGTGGATGTGCCGCCAATGATCGTGCGACACCAACTCAGGCTCGACGTCGAGGCGCTGGATGGCGTCGATCGCCTGCAGCACGCGTTCGACCTTGGGCCAGCTCTCGACCTTCAGAAGGATGTCGCCGCCGGGGCGCACGAAGGGCAGTGTCTGATAGGCTTCGCCAAGTGCGACAGCACGCACGATATCGATGCGTGAGATGATTGTTCCGAAGTCGTTCGCGGCCCAGCGAACGAACGCGAAGACCGCGCCGGGGCGATAGGACAAGATGCGCCGGCGACGATCAACGATTTGTTCCAGAGCGTGGGTACCGAACCGTATCCAGTTCTCTTGTCTCTTCTCGATCCAGGTCAGTTCGACATGAACGAGATCGTCGGGAGCGTGGTGCGTGGCCGGGAACGCGGCACGCATGCGAGGAGCCGCGATGCCAGTCATGAGGGTTCTCCTGATGTTGCGGGAATTCGCGCAAGCATCTCGCGAAGCGTCTCGGCGGCGATGACGTCGTGCTGGACAAGCGGCGATGCGGTCGCGCCCCCGCGGCGTCATGCCGGTGGTCGGGCGCACGACGAAGGCAGACTGATCGACGGTCCCCAACGCGCCGACGGCGGACTTGATCCGCGTATCCGGACCTGACGGCCGCGATGCAAGGCAATGCTTTCGGGACCACTCACTCATCGCGCGATCCCTCGATCTCGCCCGCGGGTGCGGCGGTCTCTCGCGCTGCGGTACTGTCGCCATCGAGTACGAAACGCGCGCCGCTCGGGCCGGCAGACGTATGCTTCGCGGAGACGGGCCAGAAGCTCGGCCAAAGCCAATCCATGGAACGGAGACGGTTGCACTTGAGCAGCACGAGGGCGGCGAGCAGCGCGACAAGATTTCCCTTGCCGGCCAATTCGCCGACGAGGAGGAGCGTCAAAGTCGCCTTGCCGACACGGCTCTTCCGATTGAGGAGCCCGACAATCATCGGATGCCTCCGATGGGCGTATCTAGAGGTGGATTCGGAACTTCGGAGACGCTGGTTGCCGTGTTGCTGCCGTCAGAAAGCGATGGCGCATTCGGGGTCTTGTCGGTGCCTGTGCTGAGTGCGTCGCTGGCCCGTCGGATGAGCCTTTGCACACCACGCGCGCGCGCTTCAAGGTTAGAATCTGGGTTAGAGTCTAAGTTAGACGCGTGATTTCGGTTTTGCTTTCTACAGGTTAGAGCCTGTCTGGGTTCCTGATAGCACGAGCCCGCGGTTCCCGATGGCACGATAGTTCCGGTCCCTGATGGCACGAGGCCGTCCACAGGCCTTCCACAGGAGCCGATCCGCTCGAAGGCGAGCAGCGCCCGGCCGCCAATCTCCACTTCCAGCGCAAGCGTGTAGCCGGGCAGCGGCTGGCGGCGGATGATGTCGCGAAGCTCGAAGGCAAAGCGCTTGTGGGGCGACAGGCTGCCGGATTTCTCGTGAAGGTGACGGAAGTCGAAACGCCAGCCGTCGCGCTGGCGCCCACCATGCTTGCGCACCAGCCTATAGAGCCAGCGCTCGAGACCGCCAGTCAGGTCGAAATAGGCGCGATCGATCGTCAGCACCAGCGCGTCATCGAGGACTGCCTGGTAGAACCAGTCGGGGACGATCAATTCAATCCCCGCGGGTCTGCCATGACGATCGATGCGCTCCTGCCACTCATTGATCCATGAGAAGCGGTGACGCCGGCCTTCGGCCGGCTGACGGATGGTCGTCGAGACGGTGGTTGACTGCAGCCGATCAAGCCCCGCCTTCAGGCGCTGATAGTCGCGCAGGCTCTTGCCGCGGCCGACGAAGGTGAGAATCTCATAGGGCGTTGCGGCCATCAGGCGCGAGGTGCGAAGCCCGGTGTCCCGCGCCTCGACGATCTGGCTCGCGGCCCAGATCAGGATGTCGGCGTCCCAGATGGTCGCCATGCCATGATCGGGTACGGCTTCGACCCGGATCGAGACGTTGCCGGCGGCAAAATCGATCGGGGTGGTGCGATGCGTCTTGGAAAGGGAGAAGAACGGATAGGCCATGAGATCCTGCGCGTCTCGAGGGGCGAAGTCGCCAGGCAGCGCCCGGAAAAGGTCGAGCTGCCCGCGCTCCGAAAGGGATTGGTTTCGCGCCACCATTTGGAAATCCGCGCGCGGTCAGCGTGCGTATCGTCCGCCATGCGCCGGCGGCGTCGTTGTGTGACGCTTGGCCGGCAGGACCGAGCCACGCGGATCGGATGTAGAGGTGACGGCGCCGCGTTCGGCCCAGGCCTGAAGATCATCGACGGCATAGACGACACGGCCGCCGAGCTTTCGGTAGCCAGGACCAGTGCCATAGGTACGGTGCTTTTCGAGGGTGCGGGCGGACAGGCTGAGGAAATCCGCGGCTTCCTTGGTGCGCAGGAAGCGTGGCGGCAAGACGGTGATATCGGGTCGCATGGATCGGGCCTCCGTGGGGTTTTGGACGGCCGCTGGCGTTCAGCGGGGAACGGAGACCACGGTGGCGGAGAGTAGGCTTCGCCGGGGATGGGGAAGTTGAGGGGGGCTAAAACGCCACCCCTCTTTGCGCGGGCAGACCCGCTAGGATCGACGGCGATGACGCAGGATTTGCAAATAACCGCCACCAATCATGCCGGTGGCGCCTTCGACGAGACCGATCACCGCGTCGCGCAGCGCGGAGGTTTTCCAAGGATCAGCGGCGACGCGCTTATACCCGTAAAGAGCCACGGCAATGTCGCGATAGCTCGCGCCATTCGAGCGGCCGTCAGCGGCCTGTATCATCAGCCGGAAGCGGCGGCGTTGCTGCGGGGTCATCCGCGTGTCCGAAGGTGCTGGGCGCCCCTGCCAGGCACGCCAGAAACGGGTAAGGGCTTCGATCCGTCCCAACGTTTCTGCATCCAAGGGAATCAACGCCGCCAAAGGGCCGTGCGGCTCGCTACCGGGCAGAAGGAGAAGTTGAGTGGCGACACCTGCATTATGGACGGTGTGGCGTCCTTCAACGCTATCGCGGCTCGCGCCCACGCCGGTCAACGGCGCCGATCGCAAGGACGACAGGAATTCCGGCGCCGGCACGAGAGAAACCACAGCTGGATCGACGTCAGGCGACCAGAAAACGTCTTGCGCCAAGGCGGACAAATCCGGCGTCGCTGGGAAATCGCAACCCCCACTGCCGCTGTGCCTCAGGGTGGAAGGGGGCTTTTTCGGCTCTTGCGGTCAGAGACTTCCATCGCGACACCCTGTGATCTGTAGCGAGAAAACACATCGCGCACGAGCTTGTGGAGCACGGCAAGGTAGGCGATCGCCGGATCGTTCGCGAGCTTGTCGCGTAGCGCCAGCGTGCGCTCGGCGGTCAGTTCCATGATCAGGCGATCCGGCAAGGGCTTGATGCCATCCTCCTCATCATCCTGCGCCTGAGCTGGCTGGCCGCCGATGGTAATTACCGCCCGCTGGATCGACCCCGCCGTCGCCCTATCGTCGGTTCCCTCGGCCCCGAAGTCACTCTCGCCATCGGGCGCAACGGCAGCTTCGTCCTCCGGCTTCACATAGCCACGCTCGACGAGAAGCGATCCATCGGCGTCAACGCTGAGAAAGACACCCGCTCTTGCAATGTCTTCCGGATCGAAGTGGACTGGGCGCGCCTCCAGCGCACGAATGGCGGCTTCAAGCTCGCCGAACCGCTGGTCGATCTCATCGGGCAACTCGTCCGCCTCTTCGTATTCCGCCTGCAGCTTGTCGAACTCGTCACGCAGCGCCCCGAGCGTTGCCTGCTCCTCGTCGGTCAAGTCAACGGGCGTGCCGTGGAGTTCACGCAAGCCGTTCGCGGCGCCGTAGGGAAAGCTCACCGCGACTTCGATCCACTTCCAGCCCTCATTGGCAATTTCATCAGCCATGAGCTGGAGCTTTTCGGTGACAAGACGGTCGAGCAGCAGCGCGTCTTGGAGCCATCCGCCGTCATCCGACTGGAAGAGGTCCCGCAGCACCTGGCCGCCAGCTGCCTCATAGGCATCGAGCCCAACGAACACGGAACGCTTGTCGGAAGCGCGGACAGTGTTCTCCGTCAACATGCGGCGAATCTGGTATGGCTCTTTCGACCAGCTGTTCTTGATCGCCTCCCACACTTGCTCCTGTCTTGCGTGATCGTCACTGACCGAGAACGCTTCGAGCTGAGCGATCGTCATTCCGGCGTCGGCATAGACATCGAGCAGCGCCGGCGACACGGCGGTCAGCTTGAGGCGCTGCTTGACGATGGTGACGGAGATGAAGAAAGCGGCGGCAATCTCCTCCTCCGACATGCCCTTGTCGCGCATGTCCTTGAACGCGCGATAGGCATCCAATGGATGAAGTGGGGCGCGATCGATGTTCTCGGCCAGCGAAACTTCCTCCGCCAGGACAGCGTTGGTGCCCATCACACAAGGAACGGGTGCGGTCCTGGCAAGCCGCTTCTGGTTCACGAGCATTTCGAGAGCGCGGTAGCGGCGGCCGCCGGCCGGCACCTCGAATATGCCTGTCTCTTCGCCGCCGGCATCGAGCAGGGGACGAACATGGAGGCTCTGGATCAGGCCCCGGCGGGCGATCGAAGCCGCCAGATCCTCGATCGAGACGCCGGCCTTGATGCGCCGGACGTTGCTCTGGGCGAGCACCAACTTGTTGAAGGGGATGTCGCGCGAGGACGACAAGGTGATCTTTTGAACGGCAGTAGCCATGGTGTTTTCTCCGCGACGGACGCCGAGAGCCTCTCTCTCGACCCAAACCCGTCATGAAATACCGGCACCCCTCTCACTCTCCTGCCACCGAACCGGGAAGCCGGCGAAGCGCGGTCCGACTCCGGTTCGGCGTGGCCATCACGCCGCCTCCCGTTTGTCATTCGCTGCTGCTGCCGCGGCCGCTTGCTGATCCACGCCAGGCTGGAAGCCGAGGATGAATTCGGCGGCCTTCGAGGCGGCGCTGGCGGCACGGACAATGGCGCGATTATCCTCGCGAAGGACGGCCAGCCACGAGCCGATGTAGTCGGCATGCCGAACCGTCGGGACGATGGCGAGAGAAGCGCAGACAAAGGCCCCTGCCATCTCAGCCACCAGTTCCTCCCGCGCGTAGGATTTCGAGCCGAAGGAACCGGCCATATCACGGCCGAGGCGGGAGGAATGACCCGACCAATGCCCCAGTTCATGGAACGCGGTACGGTGCCAGTTGATGGGTTCGAAATAGGCGGCTGGCGGCGGGACCTGCACGAAGTCGCTCGCAGGGCTGTAGAAGGCGCGGCTGCCTCCGATCCGAAAATCCGCGCCGGTGGCCCGGATCAGCGCCTCTGCTTGCGGTTCGATCATGCCCGGCGGAGGTGGTGGTGCGACGGCGGCGACGTCCTCCGGAAGGTTCTCGCATTGATCGGCGTTGAAGACTGTGAAGCGTTTGAGGAATGGGACCGGCTGTGCTTCGTGCCCGCTCTCGCGGGCTCGGTTGCGCTCATCGTCGGGCACGAAGCGGTCGGCATAGACGATGGTCGTGCCATGTTCTCCGTTCCTGACGTTGCCGCCGAGCCCGAGCGCCTGGCGGAATGTCAGCCAGCTCTGTCCGGTGAAACCGTGCTCGATGACCGCGCCCCACAGGATCAGAATGTTGATGCCGGAGTAGCGACGGTGGGTCGACGCGTTTTCCGGCATGGCGAGCGGCGCCTTTGCCGCCGCCGTGCCCCAGGGCTGCACCCATGGAATGCGTCCGGCTTCCAACTCGGCGATGATCTTGTCGGTGATTTCCGTATAGAGGCCTGGCCGGTCGTTGCCGGAACGGGCGCTAGCGGTGTTTCTGGGCATCGCGGTTCTCCGCGACGGGCGCCAGGAGCCTCTCTCCCGACCTTCAACCCGTCACGGCAACCCGGTCTGCACTCTCACTCTCATCGACCCGTCTCGGTACCCAGCGGCGGCAGGAAGTAGCATCGGCGTGGCCGATCTCACGTCAGGCATGGAAGCCCGTAGGGTGAAGACCGTCGCAAATTGGTGCCCACATTATGGCGCGTGCGCTTGGCTTTGGCGTCGACCGGCCCAGCATGCCGCGTGTTGCCAAGTGGTAAGGACGGCCAGGCGCTGGGCGCCGCTTTCCGCAGATGGTCTGATGAGCCTGACCTTGAGCGCATCATTGTGAGCCACGGCGATGTCAGCACCGACAATCCGCGCGATGCTCAAGCAGATCGCGAGATTTCGGGCATAGCGGAAAATCTCGCGATGGTGGCGCCGCAGCCAAGCCGCGTTATTTGTTATAAGTCATCAACTGACTGAAAGCGTGGGCAGCCGTGTGCAACGACTATGAGCAGCATATCGCCTGGGCCGAATATTGCAGGATGATGCAATTGCTGGCGCTCGACATTCCCACCCAGCAAACGGAACTGGATTTGCCGCAGGCGGATGACATCCGCATCAGTGATCCCGCCCCGATCATGCGCGCCGTCGGCGACACGATCGAACTCACGCGCATGACCTTTGCCTTTCCGCCCTCCGGGCCCAAAGGCGGGCCGATCTTCAACTTCCGCTCGGAAGGACGGAGCTTCTCCAACAGCAAGCGCTGCCTTATTCCGGCGTCGGCTTTCTTCGAATTCACCGGAAAGAAGTCTCCAAAGGCTAAGCATCGCTTCACACTCAACGGCGCCTCGTTCATGGCGATCGCCGGCCTGTGGCGCGATGGCGAAGGCAACAAGCCACCGACATTCGCTATGCTGACGACGGAACCCGGCCCGGACGTGGCGCCCATCCACAATCGCCAGATTGTGGTTCTGCGCCCGGACGATTGGGCGGCATGGATCTACCTCACGAAACCCGAGGTGGAGCTGTTGAAGGCCCTGCCGGCCGGGTCGCTGGCGGTAGAAACCGTGCGACAAGGAAGCGACTAGCTCAGATGCCGGTGCGTTTTGCGCAAACACGGAAGATTCTTGGCGGCATCGCTTCGGCAATTGCGGCCCCTCGGGATCGCGGCTCTCGCCAAAGCGTCAGCACCTCGTTGTCACTGATTGCCGAGTGGCCACTTCCGCCATCAGCGACGCTTGGCTCGTCGGTGCGCATGAAAGGTATCGAGCGTGAAATACGTGCCCGCCTGCCATGGGCGGTGAGGAAGTACGTCAAAGCCGAGACTGGTCGCATAGCCTTGCGGATGCGCGAAGACGATGCCGAAGAGTTCGAGGCCGCCTCGAACAAGATCGCCAAGATCCTGGAAACCATCGAAGTACTCCCGGTCCTGCCGCGCGAGGCCGAGGACATCCTCACAATTTCTTCGCGTGAGCGTCACAAGTGGCTGAAAGACGGACGGCTGCAAAGCATTGGCACCCGCACCGTGAAGATGCGCGGTCGATCCAAGGCCGTCACCTTCCACGTGTTCGATCCCAAGCACATCGAGGACATCCTTGATCGTGATCTGCCAAGCCTTTGGCGCGAAGAAGACGCGCAGCAAGTTACGGAGAACAGGCGACGTGGCGCCGGCAAGGCTGCCCTGACGCGGGCGGGAAAGGGTAGCGAGAAGGTTCGCGGTTCCGGGAATAACCCCAGAGATGACGATCCCCGGCCTAAGTTGAAGGGCTGGGACGCGTTCGACGACGAGGGCCTGCTCCGTTAGATCCGCCTTGTAGCCATTCGCGCGTCCAGAATGGACCCTGAGGGAAAGCTAACCGGGAGAAACGATTTGCAGTCGCGATTTGCCCCGAACCATTCCATGCTCAAGGAGTTCTTAAAGCCGACAACAGCCCGTTTCCTGAGGATGGCCGATGTTCGAAAACTTCCGCTTGAAATGGCGGAAACCGAGGGCGGGCCGATAAGGCTTCGGCATGGCGGATCTGGGCCGCCTCTGCTTCTGATCCATGGCCATCCTCGCGCGCATATGACGTGGGGCCAGGTCGCGGACTTGCTGTCAGCAGATTTCAGGATCGTGTGCCCCGACCTTCCGGGCTTCGGTCGCTCCTACGCACCGGCCGATGACCCCGAGAGCAGGTTCTCGTCCAAGCGGGCAAAGGCTTCGGCGCTGGTGGAGGTGATGGAAAGGTTGGGCCACCACGCTTTCTTCGTCGCCGGGCATGATCGTGGAAGTCTGGTCGCTTTCAGAATGGCGATGGACCATCCCGACCTGGTGCGAAAGCTGATTGCCGTGGATGGGTTGCCAGTTATCGAGCATCTGGAACGGGCCGACTGGAACTTTGCCCGCGATTGGTACCACTGGTTCTTCTTTGCTCAACCCGAGAAGCCGGAACGCGCCATCCTGGCAGACCCGATGGCATGGTATAGTGACTTGCGGCCAGATGAGATGGGACACGATGCCTATGACGAATTGGTTTCATTCATCCACGATCCCGCCATCGTCCATGGCATGGTCGAAGACTACCGCGCTGGCATAAGGATCGACCATCGCCACGACCGCGAAGATCGAGAGGCCGGCAGGAAGGTGCGCTGTCCGATGCTCTGTCTTTGGTCAATCGACGATGATTTGGAACAGATTTATGGCGATCCGGTTGCCATCTGGAAGCACTGGGCCGACGACGTGGGGGGCTACGGAATCAGGAGCGGGCACCATGTCGCCGAAGAAAATCCCGCCGCTCTCGCAGCAGCGTTCAAGGCCTTTCTGAAAAATGACAGAAGCACCGATTGAGCGATCGCTCATGTGTATCGACGAACCCAGCCATTGTTCGGCAGACCCGTTCTTGCACCGCGCTATTTGAAATCCCGTGTCTTCACCTTGATCTGGTCGATGTGCAGATGGGGATCGATAACGTTCCGGGGCCTCGGCCCCTTCGGCATGCCGCGCGGATCGGGCGTCGGGCTGCCATGATGGAATTCGTCGCCGCGCCCATGCGGCAGGGGAAAGGCAGACTCCCGATCGCCGACGCAGGCCAGCTCGCCTGAGAGATCGCTCAGCCGATGAGCGACGAGATGGACCACCTCGCCTTCCCTTTGGATGCGACCATAAACGCCAATCATGCCGGCGCCGAGCACGACCCGACGATATTTTTCGAAGACCTTGACCCACACCACCAGATTGGCGATGCCGGTCTCATCCTCGATCGTGATGAACATGACGCCCTTGGCCGAGCCAGGTCGTTGGCGGACCAGCACGAGGCCAGCCGCCTCCAGCCAGTGTCCGTCGCGCGCCTGCATGGCCTCACGACACGAGACGATGCGCTTGCGCCCCAGGTCGGCGCGCAGGAAGGAAACAGGATGGTCGCGCAGGGTCAGTCCAACATGTCCATAGTCCTCGACCACTTCGCCGCCGGCGGTCATCGCACGCAGCGCGACAAGGGGCTCCTGGATCTCCGATACCGTCCGCTGCTCGCGGCCGGAAGCCGCGGCAAACAGTGGCAGCGGTTCGTCGCGCAGTGCCTTGATCGCCCACAGGGCCTCACGCCTCGCCAGCAATAGGGATGGTTGGAAAGCGTCAGCCTGGGCAAGTTCAACCAGAGAGGCAGCAGGAACACCGGCACGGTGCCGGAGGTCATCCACCGACGCAAAGGGCTGGTCTGCGCGTGCGATGACGATGGTCGCAGCATCGGCGTTGGCAAGACCCCGGACCATGCGCAGACCAAGCCGGACAGCGAACCGACCGTCATCGGCGGTGGGCTCGAGCGTGCAATCCCAACGCGACGCGTTGATGCAGACAGGGCGCACCTCGACACCATGGTCACGTGCATCGCGAACGATCTGCGCCGGCGCGTAGAAGCCCATCGGCTGAGCATTGAGAAGAGCGGCGCAGAAGACATCGGGGTGATGGCATTTCATCCAGGACGAGGCGTAGGCGATCAGGGCGAAGCTGGCGGCATGGCTTTCGGGAAAGCCATAGCTGCCAAAGCCTTCGAGCTGCTTGAAGGTCTTTTCGGCGAACTCGCGCTCGTAGCCGTTCTTCACCATGCCGCCGATCAGCTTGGCGCCGAAGCTGGAAACGCCACCGGTGTGCTTGAAGGTCGCCATGGCGCGGCGCAGTTGATCCGCTTCGCCTGGCGTGAAGCCGGCGCATTCAATCGCCACCCGCATCGCCTGCTCCTGGAATAGCGGCACGCCCAGCGTCTTTCCAAGCACCTTTTCGAGCTCAGGCTTGGGATAGACGACGTCTTCCTTGCCTTCGCGCCGGCGCAGATAGGGGTGCACCATGTCGCCCTGGATCGGGCCTGGCCGAACAATCGCAACCTCGATGACAAGATCGTAGAAAGTACGCGGTTTGATGCGCGGCAGCATCGACATCTGGGCGCGGGATTCGATCTGGAAGGTGCCGAGCGTGTCGGCCTTGCGGATCATTGCATAGGTGCGTGGATCCTCGGCAGGGATCGTCGCGAGATCGAGAGTGATGCCCTTGTGCTCGGCCAGCAGATCGAAACCGCGCTTCATGCAGGACAGCATGCCGAGCGCCAGCACGTCCACCTTCATGAACTTCAACGCGTCGATGTCGTCCTTGTCCCATTCGATAACCTGACGATCCTTCATCGCGGCTGGCTCGATCGGCACCAGATCGTCGAGCCTGTCGCGAGTCAGGACGAAGCCGCCCGGATGTTGCGACAAATGCCGCGGCGCGCCGATCAACTGCCTGGCCAAGTCCAGCGCCAGACGCAGGCGACGGTCGCCGAGATTGAGGTTCAGTTCCTCGGCATGTTTCGGCTGGACGCCTTCGTCCGACCAGCCCCACACTTGCGAGGACAGCATCTTGATGAGGTCTTCGGGCAGTCCAAGCGCCTTGCCGACATCGCGCAAGGCGCCCTTCGAGCGATAGCGGATGACCGTCGAGCAGAGCGCGGCGTGTTCGCGGCCATAGGTTTCGAACACCCATTGCATGACGATTTCCCGACGCTCATGCTCGAAGTCGACATCGATGTCAGGCGGCTCACGCCGCTCCTCCGAGACGAAGCGTTCGAACAGCAGGTCATTGCGGTCGGGATCGATCGAGGTGATGCCGAGCACATAGCAGACGGCGCTGTTGGCTGCTGATCCCCTGCCCTGGCAGAGAATGCCCTGGCTGCGGGCAAAGCGAACGATCGAGTTGACCGTCAGAAAATACGGCGCGTATTGCAGCTTCTCAATGAGCTGCAACTCGTGCCTGAGCGTGCCAACGACCTTGTCCGGCACGCCCTCGGGAAAGCGCTCCGTCGCGCCCTCCCAGGTGAGTTTCTCCAGAGCTTGCTGCGGTGTCAGACCCGGCAGCATCCGCTCCTCGGGATATTGATAGGCAAGCTCGTCCAATGAGAACCGGCAGCGCTCGGCGATCTCGATCGTCCGCGCTAGCGCTTCGGGATAGCGGCTGAACAGCCGTGCCATTTCATCGGGCCGCTTCAGGTAGCGGTCGGCGTGCCGCTCGCGCCGAAACCCGGCATCATCGATTGTCACATTGTGCCGGATGCAGGTGACGACGTCCTGCAGGATGCGCCGTGACGGTTCGTGGAACAGGACATCATTGGTGACAACCGTTGGCACGTTGGCCTGTCCGGCAAGATTGGCCAGATCGTGCAGCCGCAGCGCCTCGTTGGGACGGCGCCGCAACGTCAGCGCCATATAGGCGCGATCGCCAAATGCGTCGCGCAGCCGGCGCCGCCAGAGTGGGCATGTGTCATCTGCCTGGTCGGGCACGAGCACTGCAAGGAGGCCCTCGCCATAGGCGACAACGTCAGCCCAATGAAGCACGCATTTTGCCTTGCCGCCACGCTTCTTGCCCAGCGACAGCAAGCGGCACAGCCGCGAGTAGGCCGGGCGATCGGTCGGGTAGACCAGGATGGAAATCTCTTCCACCAGATCCAGCCGGCAGCCGACGATCAGCCTGACGCCGGTTGCCTTTGCAGCCTCGTGGGCGCGGACAATGCCGGCCAGACT
>NZ_RZTC01000012.1:0-6155 GCF_004023165.1 Mesorhizobium sp. M7A.F.Ca.MR.176.00.0.0
ACAATGCCGGCCAGACTGTTGCGATCACAGATGGCAAGGGCGGGCATTCCCATGCTGGCTGCTTGCGCGAACAGTTCCTCACAGGAACTCGCGCCCCGCAGAAAGGAAAAATGCGAGGTGCATTGCAGCTCGACATAGCACGCGTTCATCCGAAGATGCCGTGCAGGAACCAGCGATGCGAGCCGGTTGCGGCATCCTCGCCATCGCCTGCGCGATAAATCCAGAACCGCTCGCCGGCTTCGTCCTCGACCTGGAAATAGTCGCGCACGGCAGTTAGCTCGGCGTCGCGCTTCCACCATTCGCCGAAAACCCGCTCAGGTCCATCGGCGCGCTTGATCCGTCGACGGATGCCTTTCCAGGTGAAGCTCGCCGGCGGATGGTCCGGTAGCAGCGCAATGGCCTCGATCGGCTCCGGCACGGTAAACAAGCGAGCCGAACGCGGCCAATGGTCTGGCCATGCGTCGCCGGTCTCAGCCGATGCAGCGGCTACACGCCGGAAAGATCGCTCGGGCACATCGCTGGCAACCGGGGTAAACCGATAGAGCTTTTCCTCACCGACACGGTTGCCGAGTGTGTCGATCAAATCCGAGATGTCTGCATCCCGTTGCTCGATCAGCGACGAAACGGTCTGCCTGGGAGCGAGTGATTCTGCCAAGGGCGCGGACAACCGCATCAGCTCGATGCCGAAGCCCGGATCGACCGTCTCGATCTTGTCGCAGAGCAGCCGCGTCAGCCGCTTCACATCACGGACAGGCAAGGCCGTGCCGACGCGAATGGCTTCGACGCGGTTGTCGACGCGGTAGAGCAGCAGGTCAAGCCGCCGGGCGCCGAACCCTTTGGTCTCCAGCCCGACACACAGCGCCTGAACAAGCTTGCCGACATAGCGCGCGATTGTCTCGGCCGCACTGATGGGCTCGCCAAAGGCGCGCCTTACCTCGACCACATCGACCGGCCGCACTGGCTCTATCGGCTCGGCGAGACGTCCAGCAGCCTGGTCAAGCCGGCGGCCGAGTTCCGGCCCGAAGCGCAGCGCCAGTGGGGCGCGCGGCTGCTGCAGAAGCTCACCCACCCTGTCGAAGCCCAAAACCCGCAGACCGCTGACGATCTCATCGGGCAAACGCAATGCTGCGATGGGCAGAGGAAGGATCGCATCGCAGGTTGCGTTGACCGCGACCACGCTCACGGCTTGCCTGACATATCGCGCAAAGGCATGAGCAGCACCCCAGCTATCCGCTATGGCTGCGCGCGCCGAGAAGCCGACCTTGCCGAGACGTTCGACCATATCTGCGAGCATCAAGCGTTCACCGCCATGAAGATGATCGGCGCCCGTGGTATCCATCACCAATCCGTCGGGAGGATCTGCTGCGACAATCGGCGCGTACCGCCGCAAAGCCCACAGGGCCAACCGATCCAATGCCTGCGCGTCTGCTTCAGGTTCGGCATCCATGACCGCCAGCCCCTGGACGAGGGCCTGTGCCTTCGTCGCGGGCATTCCGACGCGCAGGCCCGCTTCTGTTGCCGCGCGATCCACCGCAGTCACCAGGCGACGATTACCGTGCCGCCCGACCAGCACCAAAGGCTTATCCGGTGGCGGCGAGACGTCGCCCAATTTCCTTCTGAGCCGGTCGGTCGACCAGCTTGGAAGGAACAGCGAGACGACCCTTTGCATCACAAGCCTCCACTTCGATATCGAGTGTTTCCCCTCCACGAGACCGGATCAGTTCAAGTTGCCATCGCGCCCGGCCAACGCCGGGCACAGGCAGCGGTCGCGACGGCAGCACGGAAACCCGCCAGCGGGTGACGGACGCCGTCGGCTGCCCGAAATCGGCGGCTTCGGTCTGGCGGCGCCAGCGGCGGATCGCGATGCCGATCGCGCCGGAGCCTTCCGATGCCAGTTGCAACCGGCGCGAGGCAGTCATGGACAGGCGCGCCACTTCCGCGACCACAGCCCCAAGTCCGACATGCCGCAGGCCTTCCTCGAAGCAGGCGAGCAAGGATTTGTCGTCACCGGCTTCGACATAGATCACCCGGTCGGGATGCAGTCCGACCTGTGCGATTGCCGGTGCAAACAGATCCTGGCGCGTCACGCACCACAGCACCTTGCCTTGCGTCCTGGCCGCAATGCCTGCAGCAAAAAGCGACGCGGCAGCGCCATCGATTGCACCATTGCCGCCGCCGGCAACTTCATGAAGTGCGCCAAGCGCCACGCCCCCGCCTGGCAGATGACTGTCGATCGAGGAGATACCGAATGGGAGCACCGCTCTTTTGCGCGCGTTACCGCCTTCGAGACGCGCAATGCGATCTCGCAGATCGGAAATAGCAGCGTTTGGCGTCGATGCACTCATCTGTCCCCTGAACGCGACATGGTGGCGGAATGTTCCTCATTTGTTCCCTTCCTAATGAAGAGTCAATGGGATGGCGAGGTGGCGCTGCGGAAGAAATGTTTGTGGCGACCGCCCGGTGGCATCGACAGAACCGTTTGCCAGCAGGACGAGGCGTCGAAGCCACCTGTCCTGTTGGGATGTTCGCGCCGGCGGCTGGCGGCGCCCAAGGAAAAACGGCGTATAAACCGCAGTCCTGCGCGCGTCCGCAATTGCGGACATTGTCGCGCGCGGGACGGAGGAAATTCGCCCCCGCCGCGGGCGGTTAACAGGACAGCCGTAGGAGCGTCAGCATAGCGCCGGCCGCAGGACGGGACGCGGGACCGACTGTCCCCGTCCGCGGTGGTCCGCGTGTAGCATCGGCCATGAATGCAGTTGCGTTGGGATTGAGCACGAAGCCTCAACCGATTGCCAGATCTCCCTATCCAATTGGAAAAAAACCATTTTTCCAAACCATCAGGAGTCTATTGACACCTTTGTTCTTATTTTGTTCACTGTTGGTGATTGATACTGGAGGCGAACCGTGGAACTTCGCTTGAACATTGAAGGTGCAACGCCCGAGGAACTGGCACGCGGGATCGCGGCAGCCGAAGCAGTCTTCTCGCGCGCCGGCATTACGGCTTTGCAAGGCGCGGAAGGTTTGTTCGCGTTGGAAGGCTGGGATATCAAGGGCTTCCCGGAAGACGACCAGCCAACCGAGGACGAGGACCAGGCTGCTTCGGTCTGGATGGAAGCCGACGAGGCTGCGACGACTGCATGTTGTGCGGGCTGGCCGGAGGATAAAGTTCCGGGCCATCAGATCATGGAGCTGATCGACGTGCCCCGAACGAGATTGCAGGCCGAGGCGCTCCCGGACACGTGGCCGGCGCGCAAACAGCTCTATCCCGATGTTGTCACCCGGTGGAGACCACGACCGGGCCGGACCGCCAGATCGATTTCGATATTGCCTTCGTTCTTGGTTGGGTGCCCGAGCGGCCGACGCTGGATCAGGTCGAGCCGCTTTCGGAAAATGGCGACCGTATCCCCTTCTTCACCAGCAACCTCGCCCAGGTGGAAGAAATGGCTCGCAAGGCACTCAAGGACTGGACGATCTAGATTGACCAGGACCCCTACGATGCCCACGTTTTCGATCCTGCAGCCAGCGAAGACGGTGAAGAATTGCGGATCGCACTGACCCTGGCGATGATGCGCGGCCAGTCGATGCATTTCGATTAGCGGTGAACGGGTTACACGGCCAACGTCGATCGATCGTGCTTGGCCACTCCAGGTCGCACGCTGGATGGCTAAAAACCTGACCAGCCCACACCGCACCCGAGGAGAGAACAATGTCAGAAAAACCACCCTATATGCCGACCGGCATTGGAACAGGCATGATGAGCGACGACGAGACCAAGGTCGGCGTTCTGATATTCGAAACGGCGCAAGGGAACTTCGACTTCGCAGTCAATCTGCAGGCAGTCGATATCCTCACCAAGGCCATCAACAAGATCGAGATGCATCTTCGCTCCGGCAAGACGCGCTGAGTGTCCGACGATGTGCCAGATCAGAGAAGCCGGAGCCAGGACCTTCGGGAGATCACGCAGGGACCAGGCATCGTGTGGCGGGTCGGCTGGGCGTCGCAAATCCGTTGTCAGTCGCCGACTGGCTCGGCTGGAGGAAACGCTCGGAAGCCAGTGCTCTCGCGCACGACTCGCGGCGCCGGGTTGACGGACTGCCGCTGCGATCGATCACGACTTGCTCACGCTGCATGCCGGCGGTCGGTGGGCCCGGCGATGTAGCGCTCTCCCGTTAACATCGTTCCCCGGATTTGGGAGGGCCGGCTAAGTCTTGGTCGACCAATTTCGACAGGACAGCCGTCAATCTGGATTGCCCGTTTGCCGTCCAACGCGACCGAAGTTCTTCGCCCGCTGGTTCGCACCGGGTCATTCTCCGTCTTCTCTGCGACGATCGCGACGCGTGGCGTGCGTCACTGGCGGCCATTTTAGCATCAGCTTGACAAGTTAATTGCCCCAAAGCAGTTTCGGTGTGTGAAAAGGGAGGAACAGCTATGAAAAAAGCCTATGAAAAGCCAGTCCTGACCAAGCGGGGAATTCTTTCCTCAATCACGGCGCAAGTCATCGAGTCGGGTCTTTCTGCGACCTGAGCAGGTCTTTGACCACTGGAAGCCCGCTGGCTCCGGCTGGCGGGCTTTTTGGTCTTCAGGGCGTGGATTAGGTCCTGACCGACAAAGGGTGCTACATGGGCGATGAAGAATGCCCGCCCAGCGTACGTTGTCTACGCACCACCGCTGATCGGCCTTCCGTTCCTGGCTGTGAATACTGGCTCTGGATGGGACGACCATCGCAACGCCCTTTGACACCGCAGATGAAGCGGCCGCCCACAACAAGGTGATGGCGGTTACAGGTGCGATACGGCAAAGCGGACTTGATAACCACAAATAGGAGAACCCGTCCATGAGACTGCTACGCATCACACCGATTGTCATTCTTGCCTGTGCCTTGGCCCTTGCGGCCTGCGCCAACACCGTCCGAGGCGTCGGCAGGGACGTCAAATCGACGGCCAACGCAGTCGACGACACGGTCAATAAACCCTGATGCAGAGGACCGTCACGGTCATCGAGAAGACAACGGGCCGCGTGATCGGAGCTCTGCCGATCGATCTTGCGCAGCAGAATCACGAGGCTTCCGATGATCAGTATTTCACCAAGGCGTTCGAAGCCGCCATGGACAGCGGCCTTATTAGTGAGGCCGACAAGCATGCGGTTGAATTCCGGCTTGAGTAAAGTTGACGTTGCGACGGCTTTCTGTCGCGTATCGGGGTTTGTGGTTGCATGGTTTTGCACCTCAGCCATCCATCAGGGGTGAATCAACACACCGTCTAGTCCAACTATCCCTAGGCACGGCCCGCCGCTGCTATGAATGGGGCGGCGGGTTTTTGACCCGGAGGCGAGCAGCAGCCGCTACTCAGACCCACTCAGTAGAGCAAGTCGGCGTATCGGTAGGCGAACACTCGGCCATTGCTCTCGTCGGTCACCTCAAAAAAGTAGTTTCCGGATCGGTGGAGCGTCAGTGGCCTTTTCGTTGCCTGTGCGGCGGCGCAATAGGATGTCGGGGCCTCAGCCCGGTATTCCGCTATCACCTGGCCCGCAAGATATTCTCGGATTTGATACGCCACGGTCAGCCCCCGGGGTCCGAATCATACATTAGAGATATCTAACATTTCCCTTTTGGCGAGACGGGGTGTACTTTAGTTACCGCTGGGTTTCCTAGCGACCTACACTGCCCGCTGCCGAGAGGTGGCGGGCCTTTTCGTTTATGTGTGGAACGCCGCAATCCAATGGGAGTTGAAATTCTGTCACCGCCCCTTCCGTGGAGGCGATAATGGCCACGGACGTACAGCCGTGCTCGGCCCGCTCCCGCTTCCTCAGTGGGCGGGCCATCTCGCGGGTCGCTCACTAGCAGCATCTGGTGCACCATGCCGTCAACCTCGATACGCAGGTTCGAATACAATCCGGACACCAGGGTTCTATCGGTGTGGTTTGTAGCGAGCGGCAGGCAGTACGACTTTCTGGACGTGCCGCCTGATACCTACGCCGATTTTAAAACTGCCTTTGCCAAGGGCCGCTATTTCAACGATCGCATCCGCAACCATTTCGCGTTCCGGCCTGTGGCAAGCTCCGGCTCCAGCGGCTCATGCTGAGGCAGATTGTGCCAAGCGACCTGGCGGAAGTCGCGCATGTCGAACTGCTGGCCGCACACCGGACAGGTCATAAAA